>JAZUED010000168.1:0-5391 GCA_045640005.1 Candidatus Fimousia sp. | reverse complement strand
CATTCTTCATTTTCAGCATATCTTTCAGCTAATGTATCCTTGATTAAACGGATGTTCGCTTCACGTGTCTGCTTATCATCTGTAAATACAGCCACTTCCATTGCTTCTGGTGTGATGAAGTTCACCATATCTTCATACATATCAGCTGGTGTGTCAAAGTGAACATATTCATGTTTTTCTTTACCACATTCTGCAACGATCATTTCTGTAAATTCGATGATAGACTGGTTTACTTTGTGAGCTGCGAAGATTGCTTCTAACATAACATCTTCTTTTACTTCGTTAGCACCAGCTTCGATCATGATTACTTTTTCTTTTGTGGAAGCTACTGTTAATGCAAGGTCAGAAACTTTCTTCTGAGCTGCTGTTGGGTTGAATACGAACTCTCCGTCAACTAAACCAACCTGTGTGGAAGCTGTAGGACCATCAAATGGGATATCAGAGATTGCTGTAGCCATAGCGGAACCGATCATTGCTGTAAGTTCTGGGCTGCAGTCTGGGTCTACTGCTAATACTAAGTTGTTTAATGTAACGTCATTTCTATAATCTTTAGGGAATAATGGACGCATAGGACGGTCGATTACACGGTCTGTTAATACTGCGTTTTCGCTTGCTTTACCTTCACGTTTTAAATAACCGCCAGGGATTTTACCAACTGCGTACATTTTTTCTTCATATTCTACTGCTAATGGGAAGAAATCAATACCATCACGTGGTTTGTCAGATGCTGTAGCTGTGGATAATACAACAGTTTCGCCATAGTGTAATAATACTGCACCATTTGCCTGAGCTGCAACACGGCCGATTTCAGCAACTAATGGACGTCCTGCAAGTTCCATTGTAAATGTCTTTGTCATAGTCTTTTTCCTTTCATATGTCTTTAGTCAAAATTCATTAGTATAAATTCATATTTATGCGGGTGACATATGATCTTCTTCATCAAAAGTATGTTTTCACACTTTCGCGCCTTCCGAAACAACTGAGAAACACAGGCAAATGCTTCGTCCTGTGCTTTTCAGTAGTCTCGGTGCTTATGTCATCCACAAAATCCGTTTTATTATAGCATCCAAAAATATGAATAGCAAGTATTAAATCAAGTGCATAAAATCTAAAAATGGGTGATTGCAAAAAAGCAATCACCCATAAATATCATCTTATTTTGTTGTAGTAATCATAGATTCTTCACCAGTCTGGTAATAAACAGTATAAGCTGCACTTGTTTCTTTGGAACTCTTTGCAACTGCAAGATAATAAGTTCCTGCGCTTAATTTTTCTTTTGTACCATAATCGATGGTTTTGATCTTATTTACTTCACCAGTAATGGAAAGTGTCTTTGTCTTTTTACCCTTGGAATTATAAATAACTAAGTTAAGCTTTGTTCCTGGAGCAATGTATCCATCTACATCGAACTTCACATGTTTGTCCTGATCAAGAACAATCTTGTAATAGTTGGAAGATTTGCTTCTGGATGCTGCAAGGACTGCCTTACTGTGTGTTCCTTCTGCTAATTCAATCGCCTTGGATCTTTTTGATGCTGTAGCTTCACTATAAGAAGAATCTGTTTTCATCTTAATACCATAGATTGGAGCTTTTGTAGAAACACGAATATAATAGGTACCACTGTTTACACCATATGTTGCCTGAGAAAGATATGTATTACCATTTTCTCCTTTGATACCAGTGATTTTTGTTGTTTTGGAAACTGCTTTCTTTTTAGAATTGCAAAGAGTAACGTTCGCATAAACTGGTTTATCATTGTATACATCAGAAATATAAACAGTCAATGCACCTTTTGGAAGATCACTCACTTTCCAATAAGTAACATAATTTTTCTTGCTTGTTTTTTTACCAGCTGCAATTGCACAGTTGCCATTGTCATAGCTTGTAAGAGTTCTGGATGTGCCACCTACAACATTTGCTGCTGTAAGACTGAACTTGTCACCTTTCGCTGCTCCGCTTAATACGATACGGTATGTAGAATTCTTAGTTACAGGAACCATAGCATAGAACTGATTTCCAGGAGCAAAATTCTTTTTAATAGTAGAAGGTTTTTTCCCTTTGGAATTTGTTCTTTTTACTGTTACGGTTTTGCTATTCGCTGCATCAGATTTCATACCAAGGTAAATGAATCCCGTTGCGGCTGCCTTAAATTTAAAATAAGAACTGCTGTCTAAAACAGTGATAACAGCACTTTCTGTCTGGCTTGTAATATCCACAAATTCTTCATACGAATATGAAACAGGAATAGAAATCTCTTCGTACTTTTTGCCGATTGCTTCTGGAATCTCTGTAGATTCTGTAATCTCTGTAGCTTCTGCTGTTGCGATTGGTTCTTCAGCAAATACAGATACAGATAATACCATAATCATTGCAAGGGCAAAGGCAAATATTCTCTTAAAATATTTCATCATAGTGCCTCCTTCGTAATAATTAGTTAACATTTCCTTAACATTTTAACACGAATTTTCACATTTGACAAGTAAAAAACGCCCCATGCAAAACGCATGGGGCGTTAAAATTCATTTATAGATTATGGCAATCTATGAATTCTAATTATAAAACCTGATTAAGCTAAAGCTGCTTTTAAAGCATCTGTTAAAGCTGGAACGATTTTATTTAAGTCGCCAACAATACCGTAATCAGCTACATCGAAGATAGGAGCTGTTTCGTCTTTGTTGATAGCGATGATGATTTCAGATTCTTCCATACCTGCTGTATGCTGGATAGCACCAGAAATACCGATAGCAAAGTATACGTTTGGACGAACAGTCTTACCTGTCTGACCAACCTGAAGATCTTTAGGCATCCAGCCGTTATCTACTACTGCACGAGAGCAAGAAACTGTACCACCAATAACGTCTGCTAAATCCTGAAGCATAGCAAAGTTTTCAGCAGAACCAACACCACGACCACCAGATACTAAGATCTTAGCGTCCATGATATCTACTACTTCGTTTACGTTCTTAACGATTTCAAGAATTTCAACGTATTTGTTATCTGGAGTGAAACCAGGGTTGTAGTTGATTACTTCACAAGTAGCACCTTCAACTGGTTCCTGAGCCTGCATTACACCTGGACGTACTGTAGCCATCTGTGGACGGTGATTTGGACAAGCGATTGTAGCGATTGTGTTACCACCGAAAGCTGGACGTGTCATTAATAACTGTCCTTTACGAGGTTCTTTGTCACCACGAGCTTTGAATTCGCCGATTTCAAGAATTGTACAGTCAGCTGTTAAACCTGTCTGAACACGTGCGGATACACGAGGACCTAAATCACGACCGATAGCTGTAGCACCAACTAACATGATGTCTGGTTTGTATTCATTGATTACAGATGCTAACGCATGTGTATATGGTTCTGTTCTGTATTCTTTTAATTCTGGATCGTCTACAACGATAACTTTGTCAGCGCCATAAGCTGCTAACTGGTCAACTAATCCACCAACTTCGCTACCTACTAATACTGCAGTTACGTCTGTATCTAAATCTTTTGCTAATTTGTTAGCTTCACCAAGTAATTCGAAAGCGATACCGCTGATTTCGTTATCTACCTGCTGAGCATAAACGTATACGCCTTTATACTGTTCTAATCCCATAATATTCACCACTTTCTTAGATTACATGTTTTTCTTTTAATTTGCCCATGATATATGCAACGGATTCAGCTGGATCAAGGTTAACAACTTCGCCTGCACCTTTACGAACTTTGTCAGAAGCACGAGCGATCTGTGTTGGGGAACCAACTAAACCAAGGTTCTTATCTTCTACGTCTACTAAGTCTTTTCTGTTCATAACAGTGATATCTGTATCGTAAGCATCGAAGATTCCACCTGGTGTCATGTAACGTGGTTTGTTTAATTCAGCTAATGCAGTAACTACACATGGCATCTGAGCTTTAACCATATGATATCTGTCATCATACTGACGTTTAACGATAACGCAGTCACCTTCAACTTTGAGTTCTTCAGCGTAAGAGATAACTGGTAAATCTAAATGTTCAGAAATCTGAGGACCTACCTGAGCTGTATCTCCGTCGATAGCCTGACGACCTGTGATGATTAAGTCATAATCTGGGATAGCTCTGATAGCACCAGCGATTGTTGTAGATGTAGCCCATGTATCAGCTCCACCTAAAACTCTATCTGTTACTAAGATACCTTCGTCAGCGCCCATAGCGATTGCTTCACGAAGAACTTCTTCAGCTTTTGGAAGACCCATTGTTACAGCAACAACTGTAGCACCGATTTCGTCTTTAATTCTTAAAGCTGCTTCTAAACCAGCTTTGTCATCTGGGTTCATGATTGTAAGCATTGCTGCTCTATCTAATGTACCGTCTGCCTTAAATTTAACACCGCCAGCTGTATCAGGTACCTGTTTTACACATACAACGATTTTCATTCTATAGTACCTCCTATTTAATCACGTTAGCAGAAATAACCATGCGCTGTACTTCAGATGTACCTTCATAGATTTCTGTAATCTTAGCATCACGCATCATACGTTCAACATCGTATTCACGGATGTAACCATAACCACCATGTAACTGAACACATTTTGTTGTTACTTCCATAGCAACTTCTGCAGCAAATAATTTAGCCATAGCAGCTTCTAAGGAGTAAACTTTCTGTGTAGCTTTAGCCATAGCTGCTTTGTAAACTAATAACTGAGCAGCCTGTACTTTTGTAGCCATGTCAGCAATCTGGAACTGTGTATTCTGGAATGGGGAGATAGAACGACCAAACTGTTTTCTTTCCTGTACGTATGCGATTGTCTTTTCTAAAGCACCTTCAGCAATACCAAGAGCCTGAGCAGCGATACCGATACGACCACCATCTAATGTATGCATAGCGATACCGAAACCACGACCTTTCTGACCTAATAAAGCGTCAGCTGGTACACGACAGTCTTCGAAGATTAATTCATATGTAGCGGATCCACGGATACCCATTTTCTTTTCTTTTGTACCGAAGGAGAAACCTGGTGTTCCTTTTTCAACGATGAAAGAGGAGATTTCTTTGATCTTACGGCCACGTTTTTCGATAATACCTGTTACAGCGATTACGATATAAACGTCAGCGTAGCTACCATTTGTGATGAAACATTTAGAACCGTTGATAACCCATTCATTTGTTTCTTCATCAAATACAGCTTTTGTCTGCTGTCCCTGAGCATCTGTACCAGCACCTGGTTCTGTTAAACCGAAAGCACCGATTTTTTTACCGGAAGCTAAATCTGGAACATATTTCTGTTTCTGAGCTTCTGTACCATATGTCATGATAGGGTCAACACAAAGAGATGTATGAGCAGACTCAACTACACTTGTTGTACCACAAACTTTAGATAATTCTTCTACACACATTGTGTATGTTAAAGGATGACAGCCCTGTCC
>JAZUED010000167.1:0-4080 GCA_045640005.1 Candidatus Fimousia sp. | reverse complement strand
ACATGGCTACGATCCGACTTTTAATTGCTACAATAGTTTCTACAGCTTCTTTTTTTGTGGAATCCTCTAAAGAAATACCATCTTCAACATTCGTCATCCACATCTTTTCACCAAAGTAGGAACCATATTCGCTTTCTAATGTATATTGCTGAATGCGAGCGTACACTTCCGCTTCTGTAATCGATACTTTTGTTCCATCATATTTAAATAATGTATTATCAAGCATCATAAACACACCCAGACAACCGATTGCGACAAGTACAAGGAATCCTGTAATGATTGCTGCAAGTTTCTTGCTCATAGTTCGACCTCCATTATTCTATTACAAGTTATAATATACTACAAATCTATCGCACTATCAAATCATTTATATCTTCAATAATCTGTGTAACAAGTGGAAGCTGATCTTTTTTCTTTGTTTTTTCAAGATTAATACGGAAAATCGTCTCTTTTTTTACATCAAGCTTCATAATCCTCTTGTATTTATCAATCAGAAGTGGAACCTTTGCACCGTCCACATCGACCTTTTTGTACATCTTAATGATATATCGCGAATCGATCTGCTTAATGGATACAATAAACGCTTTATGAGCTTTGGCACGCATGAGCGCAACATTTAACAAATTCACAACTGCATTCGGCATTTCTCCGAAACGGTCCATCAACTCATCTGCCATTTCTTCTAAATCTTCCTGATTATCAATCTGGGAAATACGCTTGTAGAGATCTAATTTCTGGAATTCATTTCGAACATAGCTTGCAGGGATAAATGCATTCATCGTAAGATCTACGGTTGTTTCAAATTCTTCTTCCGGTTTTAATTCCCCTTTTAAACGAAGAACAGCTTCATTAAGCATCTTACAGTAAAGATCATAACCGACTAGCTCCATATGACCAGATTGAGCCTTGCCAAGCAGATTGCCCGCACCACGAATTTCCAAATCGCGCATAGCAATTTTATAGCCAGATCCCAAATCGGTAAATTCACGAATCGCCTGAAGACGTTTTTCCGCGGTTTCGCGAAGCATGGTATCACGTTTATACATCAAAAAGGCATACGCGGTACGATTCGAACGGCCAACACGACCTCGAAGCTGATAAAGCTGAGAGAGTCCAAATCGGTTGGCATCCTGAATGATCATCGTATTAACATTTGAAATATCAAGTCCCGTTTCAATGATCGTGGTAGAAACTAATACATCAATTTCTCCATTCATAAACTGGAACATCTTATCTTCTAAGGCTCGCTCACTCATCTGACCGTGAGCATATTCTACTACCGCCTCAGGAACGAGTCGTCTGATTCTGCTCGCTACTTCTTCTATATTATTGACACGGTTATAAACATAATATACCTGCCCGCCACGATTTAATTCACGAAGAATGGCCTCTCTCACCATCTCTTCATTATATTCTAATACATAAGTCTGAATCGCCTGACGATCAACGGGCGGTTCTTCTAAAACACTCATATCTCTGATTCCAATCAAACTCATGTGAAGCGTTCTTGGAATCGGTGTTGCAGATAAAGAAAGAACATCGATATTCTTTCGCATCTTTTTGATTTTTTCTTTATGAGTTACCCCAAAACGCTGCTCTTCATCAATAATGAGAAGTCCTAAATCCTTGAACTCTACATCTTTTGATAAAACGCGGTGAGTTCCGATCACAATATCTACACTTCCCTTTTTAAGCTCTTCCATTGTTTTTTTATTCTGGGCAGGAGTACGGAAACGAGACATCATCTCAACCTGGATTGGATAATCCTTCATACGTTCGCGGAAGCTGTTATAATGCTGCTGCGCTAAAATGGTTGTTGGCACGAGATATACCACCTGCTTGCTATTCATGACCGCTTTAAATGCTGCACGAATCGCAACTTCTGTTTTCCCAAATCCAACATCCCCGCAAATGAGACGATCCATGATTTTTTTACTTTCCATATCACGTTTTGTCTCTTCAATTGCAGTTAACTGATCAACGGTCTCTTCAAAAGGAAAGAGTTCTTCAAATTCTGCCTGCCAAACAGTATCTTCCTCACAGGCAAATCCTTCTTCTTGCTGGCGGATAGCATAAAGTTCAACCAAATCTTTTGCAATGACGTCAACCTTATTTTTTACTTTCTTCTTTGCATTCGTCCATTCTTTGCCACCCAAGCTGCTGATTTTAGGATTCTTAGCACCAGCACTGGCATATTTTTGAAGGGGATCTAATCTGGTTGCAAGAACGTAAAGGTGGTCACCACCTTTATATTCAATATCTACATAGTCTTTTGTCACCCCGTCCTGATCAATCTTTTCGATTCCTTTATAGATACCAATCCCATGGTTTTCATGAACCACAAAATCGCCAACTGACAGGTCTCCAAAGCTTTGCAGAGTTTTCCCCTTCTTTTCACTTTTCTTTCTTTTTTTTCGATTCTTCTTCAGTTGGAAAATGTCACTTTCCGCAATGACTACAAATCGAATATCCGGATATTCAAATCCATTTTTCAATTTTCCACCCGTCACCATGATTTCTCCATCAAGAAGAACATGTTCCGGTTTATCAGAATAAAAGGTTTCAAGTCCTGCATCCCTGATTTCATCCGCAAATCGTTTTGCACGAGAATGGGATGGGGATACGACAAGAATTTTATATTTTTGTCTTTTGTAAACCTTCAAATCTTTGATGAGCTGTTCAAAACTGTTATTGTAAGGCTGAATAGATTTTACATTTAAATAATAGGATTCCTCCATACGTGCAAATTTATAATTCTGCATCAGCATACTGGTAAATAATACTGGTGCTTTGCACATTTCTCCCATAATATGTTCAAAAGAATAAATTCTATCTGCCTGACCTGGCAGGATATATCCGCCTTCTAATCGAGAACGCATGCTTTCTTCTACTTCAAAAGTAAAGCTTTCTGCTCTTTCCTTTACACGATTTGGCTCATCTACAATATATAAAGTATCGCCTTTGGGAAAATAATCCAAAAGAGATACGGTTTCTTCATAAAAATAATTCACAAATGCTTCGATACCAATTGCCCCACCAAGTTCCGTGAGTTCTTCTTTGACACGTCCAATTTCTCGATTGATTCGTGCAAAGCACTCTGCTTTTCCTTCTTTTTTAAGAGCAAGTGCATATGCTTTTAGTTCTTTCGAAATTTTCTTAAGCCCGGCATCCATTCTGCCCTTTGACATAATTACTTCTGTCGCAGGATATACATAAACTTCATCTACATTTTCAATGGATCGCTGAGATTCTACATCAAATAGCCTGATATTATCAATTTCAACATCCCAAAGTTCGATTCGATATGGCACATCTTCTGTTACAGGGAACAAATCTAAAATACCACCTCGGATTGAGAATTCTCCTGGGCCTTCTACAAATGCCGTCTTTTCATACCCCAAATCTGTAAGCTTTCTGGCAACCTGATCAAGTTCAATCTCTTCTCCCACCTGAAAATGTATGCGGCTACTTCGAAACTGGTACATAGGAATAAGCTGATCGAGCATTCCATCCATCGTTACAACTACCGTTGCTTCACGACCTTCCATCAATTCACGAAGTACTTTCAGTCGTTCCTGTTCAATCGTATTCCCATGAACATCTGCACTATAAAAAAGAAGATCTCGTGCCGGAAAATAGTAAACCTGTTTATCGTAAAAACGATATTCTTCTACAATTTCTTTTGCTTTCATCTCCTGATAGGTGACAATCACTCTGCACTTATAATCTTTTCCCAGGCCGTGGATCAAATGACATTTCTGAGAGTCGATGCATCCACTAATCGCAAGGGGAGTTTTGCCACTTTTCAGTGTTTCTTCTATATTCAAATATTCCTGATACCCTTTCAGCGGATACATAATTGTTTTCATCTGTTTCTTCCTTTTTCTTTTGTTAGTTTTTAATTATTCAACAAATGCTTTGTTATAATCATTCATCGCTTTGTCTACGTCATCCCATACCATACATTCAATGGCACCGGCAACATTCGGCATCATCTTATCATAAATTTCATTTTCACTTTTAGAAAACTTGCCAAGTACATAATTAGCAAGATCCATCCCTTTTGGCTTTTCACCAACA
>JAZUED010000166.1:0-2887 GCA_045640005.1 Candidatus Fimousia sp. | reverse complement strand
CCTTTGATCATGTCAAGTTTTTCTCTGATATCAAGAGTTACTGCATCCATGCTGATATCATCAGTAAATTCCATTGCTACCATGGAAACGTTCTCTCTTGAGGAGGAAACCATGCCTTCAAGACCACCAACCGTCGCTACGGATTGTTCCACCGGTTTTGTAATTCGCATTTCTACTTCTTCCGGTGATGCGCCTCCATACGTTGTCATAATAAGAACATATGGGAGGTTCATATTAGGTAAAAGGTCTGTCTGCATCTTTGTAAAGGATACGCCTCCAAGAATGAGAATCAGAATTACCGCTACGATTACGGTAAATGGCTTTCGCACACTGAATTTTTCAATCATTGTATATATACCTTGTCCTTTCATTGAATATCAAATATTTATAAATGCTTTTCTTAACGAATGCTTTTCTTATAAATATTAACACATACCCATTATTATTTCATTATAATATTTACTATCGTGTGATATTTAACGATTTTTTCAAAAGTGTTCATTATTTTCTCAACGAAAAAAGGCGTTGCACTAAAGAAAAGTGCAACGACCTTAGGTTTCTTATCTTTCTTATCCAACAGAGTAGTTTGGAGCTTCTTTTGTAATCTGAATATCATGTGGATGAGATTCTTTTAAGGATGCTGCAGAAATCTTAACGAATTCGCCTGTTTCCTGTAATGTCTTGATGTCAGGAGCACCACAGTAACCCATAGCGGAACGAAGACCACCAACTAACTGATAGATTACATCTTCTACGCTTCCTTTGTAAGCTACTCGTCCTTCTACACCTTCTGGAACTAACTTCTTAGCATTTGCCTGGAAGTAACGGTCTTTGGAACCATTCTCCATAGCTGCGATGGAACCCATACCACGATATACTTTGTATTTTCTTCCCTGATATAATTCTGTTTCTCCTGGAGATTCTTCACAGCCTGCTAACATGGAACCGAACATACAAACGGATGCGCCTGCTGCGATTGCTTTTGTAACGTCACCGGAGAACTTGATACCACCATCTGCGATGATTGGTACATCATATCTTTTAGCCACTTCATAAGCATCCATAACTGCTGTGATCTGTGGAACACCAATACCAGCAACAACTCGTGTTGTACAGATGGAACCAGGTCCGATACCGATTTTAACAGCATCTACACCAGCTTTGATTAAGTCTTCTGTTCCTCTTGCTGTTGCAACGTTACCAGCGATTACCTGAAGTTCAGGATATTTTTCTTTGATCATCTTGATTGTGCGGATGATATTAGCGGACTGTCCATGAGCGGAGTCAACAACGACTACGTCTACACTTGCAGCTACTAAAGCATCAATTCTCTTGATGATGTCTGGTGTAGCACCAACACCTGCTCCACAAAGAAGTCTTCCCTGAGAATCTTTTGCTGCGTTTGGATATTTGATCTGTTTTTCAATATCTTTGATTGTGATAAGTCCTTTTAAGTAACCTTCATCATCAACGATTGGAAGTTTTTCAACTCTTGCTCTACCTAAGATTTTCTTAGCTTCATCTAATGTAACGCCTTCTTTTGCTGTGATTAAGCCTTCTTCTGTAGTAGTCATTGCATTCTTGATTGGCTGGTTGAAATCTTCTACGAATTTGATATCACGGTTTGTGATGATACCAACTAATTTACCTTCTTCTGTAATAGGAACACCGGAAATGCGGTATTTTGCCATTAAAAGATCAGCTTCTGCGATTGTATTTTCAGGAGATAAGGAAAATGGATCTGTGATAACGCCATTTTCAGAACGTTTTACCATATCTACTTCTTCTGCCTGACGTTCGATAGACATGTTCTTGTGGATGATACCAATACCACCCTGACGAGCCATAGCGATAGCCATTCTGTGTTCTGTTACTGTGTCCATACAAGCACTCATGAAAGGTACGTTAAGAGTGATGCCTTTTGTAAGTCTTGTTTTTAAGCTAACATCATTAGGAATTACTTCAGAATACTGTGGTACTAATAATACGTCATCAAATGTAATTCCTTCGCCAATAATTCTACCCATTGGAGTTCCTCACTTTCTACTTAATTCTTAATTTATATTGATCTCTACGTTGTTTCATCTCATTTTATGAAAATGGAATTGTCATTAACTATAACAAAAAGAATTTTCATTGTCAACGAAATAAATTTCTTGTTCAATATTTTTAACACTCTTGTAAAAATCCGATTACGTCGGCTAAAGTTGTGGCTACTTTGTTAACAAATTTTAAATCTTCATCGGTTGGTTGTAAAAGATCTGGCACCATAATAACTTTCATTCCGGAAGCATGTGCCGCACGGATTCCAGATGGTGCATCTTCTAATCCGAGACATCTTTTTGGATCTACTCCGATTTGTTTTGCCGCAAGCTCGAAGATATCTGGTGCAGGTTTTCCGTTTTCTACCATATAACCGGATGCGATTCCGTCAAAATATTCATCAATTCCTGCTTTTACAAGATACTCTGCCACTACTTTATCGTGGGTGGAGGATGCGATGCCCATCTTGATTCCATTTGCTTTTGCATAGGCAAGAAGCTCAAGCAGTCCTTCTTTTAATGGGACACCTTCTTCATCAATCCATTCCGTTACATAGTCAGTTCTTAATTTCCAGCCTAAATCTGTGTCAAAATCCGGACTGATTTCTCTTTTAATGTCTTCTGTAATCTCTTCATGCTTTCGACCAAGCATACCGATTACGAATGCATCAGACATCTCATAACCTTGTTCTCTGGCAATGCGCTGCCATACTTTAAGGGCTACCTTCTCGGTGTCGAACATGAGCCCGTCCATATCAAAAATGATTCCTTCGATCATGAATACTCCTTTGGAAATTTATTTATAGAGTTTCGCTTCCGAATCTCTCGCGCCGAGCGCGTTCTCG
>JAZUED010000165.1:0-3547 GCA_045640005.1 Candidatus Fimousia sp. | reverse complement strand
AACTCCTTGGCTCACAGAACGACATGGCTACGATCCGACTTTATTATTTGGACCAGCTTACAAAGGTATTCCATTAGCAGTTGTAACAGCAATTGCTTACAGCGAATTATTTGGCAAAGAAGTTCGTTACTGCTCCGACCGTAAAGAAGCAAAAGACCACGGTGCAGACAAAGGAAACTTCCTTGGAACATCTTTAAAAGATGGTGACCGTGTTGTTATGATCGAAGATGTTACAACTTCCGGTAAATCCATGGAAGAAACAGTACCAAAAGTAAAAGGTGCTGCAGACGTTGAAATCGTTGGATTAATCGTATCCTTAAACCGTAATGAAGTAGGTAAAGGCGGCGAAAAGACAGCTTTAGATGAAGTAAAAGATTTATACGGATTCCCAACTGCTGCAATCGTATCTATGCCAGAAGTTGTAGAAGCTCTTTACAACAAAGAAGTAAATGGAAAAGTAGTTATTGATGATACATTAAAAGCAGCAATTGATGCTTACTACGAAAAATACGGTGCAAAATAGGAGGTAGCTTATCATGAGTGAATCCAATGAAAAGATTTATAAAGCAATGGGAGTTACAGGCGGTCTTGGCATTGCTTTAGGTATCATTCAGATTGTAGTTGGCCTTGTGATTGGAATTTTATCCATCGTATCCGGCGCAACCATGATCAAAAACAGAAAAAAGATTTTATTCTAAATGAAACATACGAGGCAGACCTTTTAAGGTCTGTCTCAACGTGTTTTTCCGTATAGTGAATATCGAGGAATAAAAAGGGAGTTCGTGTGAATTCCCGAGACATATTAGGAGTAATTATGAAACGTATTTTTAACGACGGCTATCGTCCGACAGGAGAAGGGATTTTGCTTGAATCTAAGATTTCTGTTGCCTGTGGACTGATTGGCTGGATTATTTATGCTCTCTTAGTGTTATCTTCCTATAAACATGCAGGGAATGCTGGTATGATCATCGGCCTTTTTTGCTGGGCGCTGATTTTTGATACAATTTATGGAATTGTATATGCAGTCAATGCTTTAAGACAGCCAGGCGGCAAGATCTTTGTTAAGATTGCCGGCCTTTTGTTAAATGTTTCCCTCATAATCTGGATGGTTGCCATCTTTTTTAAAGGCGTAATTTAGGAGGTAGGGATGCACTACAGAGAAAAATTCAGAGAAGAAAATAAAGCGATGGAAGAAAGATATGGTTTATCCATCGAACGAATCGCAGGAATTGCGAATGAATACAATGTGGCAGAACCATTTGGCGAGTATTTTCGTGAAATGGCAGATTTCCTTCTTGGAATGAAGGATTTATATGAACGAGAAAAGGAAGACGAGACAGCGCACTTAAGCCTTGAACAATTACAGGCATACAATGCGTCCCTCTATCAGGATCTTTTACCGGAAAATTATAAGACAAGCTATGCCAATCCAGCCTACGCTGTGGAAGTGTTAGGGGATACCTTTGGCAGAATCTTAAGCTTTTTGTATACAGAAATCCGTGGGGAAATCATCTTCGCTTATGAACAGCGTCTCTTTGATATGACGATCATCAATGAGCTGTTTTTAGAAGTTTATTATCTGTTCTTAGATGCTGATGTAACCTATCGTCAGGTGAAAGAAGCGATTTACTGGTATGTAAGTGATTACAGCGATGAAATCATGATGTATCGCACAAGAGAACAGTTAGACACGGATCTTGATTTTGCAACTCAGATTATTATGGAAGAAGATTTATCCGATCTTCGTTATTTATACAAATTTGGTGAATTCATAGGAGAAAATGAATTACAGACTGCAGCATTTTTAAATGCCATGTCTCAGGAAGAAATCGATGCGATGGCATTTACCTACACGGATGGATATCGTGAAGGATTTGCAGTAAACGGAATGGATATTTCTAAGAAAAAGACGGTAAATATCCGTTATAATATTGGTTTTGAACGTATGATCAGAGCTGCGATTACGCAGTTTCGTGCCATCGGTTTAGAACCGATCATCTACCGCTGTGGCGTTCATTCCTTTAATAAACGAGGCATGGTAAAGATTGGTTATCTTTCTACGAGTCCGAACAAACAGTATGAATTTGATCACAGAGCCGATCAGGCAATTTATCTTGATAAAAACTTAGTGAACCGTAAATTAGAAAGCCTGCAGGCAGCTTATGAAGAGTATGCGCAGGAAGCAGCAGTATTTGGTGGTCCGGCGGTTATTGAAATCTTTGGGGAAGAACCATTTACACTGGTTGCAAAGGAAGAATCTTATCGATTAAGTGATTATCAGCAGAAATTAGATGTGGATTTCCGCATGCGTTCGAACCAGATTGTAAATCGTTATATCCGTCCGGAAGAACGAAGCTTTACGATCATCGCTTATCCAATGCCTGAAATTGGCGATAACTATGAAGAAATCTTTGCCCAAATCGTAAAGGTCAATACATTAGATAAAGTTTTATACAGAAACATTCAGCAGCACTTAATCGATGCCCTTGACAGGGCAGAATATGTGCATGTTCTTGGTAAGGGAGCGAATAAGACAGACATCAAGGTCATGATGCATGAGATGGATGATCCTGCCCATCAGACCAACTTCGAAAACTGTCTTGCAGATGTGAATATCCCGGTTGGAGAAGTATTTACCTCTCCAAAGCTTACCGGAACAAATGGGGTGCTTCATGTAAGCGAGGTATTCTTAAATGAACTTAGCTATAAAGATCTTTGCATTACGTTTGAGGATGGTATGATAAAAGACTATGGCTGTAAGAACTTTGATTCTGATGAAGAGGGTCGTAAGTTCATTCAGGAAAATGTTTTGTTCAACCGTGAAACTTTACCAATCGGGGAGTTTGCAATCGGTACAAACACTTACGCTTATGTCATGGCACATAAATATGATATTGTATACAAGCTTCCAATCTTAATTGCGGAAAAGATGGGACCACATTTTGCAGTAGGTGATACCTGTTATAGCTATTGTGAAGAAACTGTGGTTCATAATCCAGATGGCAAGGAAATCGTTGCTAAGGAAAATGAATGCTCCATTTTAAGAAAAACAGAGCCAGAAAAAGCATATTTTAATTGTCATACAGATATTACAATTCCGTATGAAGAACTTGGAAGTATCACTGCAATTTTAAAAGATGGCAGTGAGATTGTGCTCATTGAGGATGGAAGATTCGTTCTTCCAGGCACAGAAATGCTCAATAAACCATTTGAAAATGCTTAAAATTTATGTAATTTTCATAAACTATTTTTTGGTCGGTTGACGAAATCCAAAAGAGTTTATATTATGAAAAATGTGAAAAAGTAAAATCCTATACATAAAGGAGAAATGAAAATGGCAAAAGTCGGAATTATTATGGGCTCTGACTCTGACCTTAAGGTAATGAGTAAAGCAGCAGCTCAGCTTGAAGAATTCGGTATTGATTATGAAATGACAATTATTTCTGCTCATCGTGAAGCAGATGTTTTGATTGACTGGTGCACAACCGCTCCAGAACGTGGTATGAAGGTTATGATTGCAGGCGCAGGTATGGCAGCAGCTCTTCCT
>JAZUED010000164.1:0-3881 GCA_045640005.1 Candidatus Fimousia sp. | reverse complement strand
AAACGGAGTATTTGTCTTTCATAAATTCATCTGTAAAAGACAGATCCAAAAGCCAGAAACGTTCAATGATATCCCATGTGGTGCGTGAAATCTGATCAGGATCAGGATAGTATTTACGAAGTTGTTCAACAACGAACTTTTGGTAGTCTTCGTGACTGCCACAATTAACAGGTAACATAAAAAAATCGCCTCCAAATCGAAAATGATCACCGTCGCGATCCGACGGTACTAACTTCTTGATCAAGAGGCGCGAAGCGCCGCATTTTTTTTGACAGTTATCAAGTTTTTTTCGATAAAAAGTGGGGGATTTAATAAAAAAGGAACCTCAGAAAGCTTGTATTTAAGCCATTCTGAGATTCCGAGAGACTATAATATGAAATAGGGGGTTATTGTTATGAAAAATACATTGAATTTTGGCGAGTATTTTTTATCTTCGTTGTATTATCTTATTGTTTTGTTTATTAATTTTAGGATTATTGGTTATTCTAATCTACATGATATGACTGCGCTTCAGTCACATCTTGTATTGTTGCTGATTATCGTTGTGACATTTGTCATCAATCTGGTGATTTCTGTGAAATGGTCAAGGAACACTATAAATGCTATTCTTATGAGTGTGATTCCTTTTGCGATTTATATAGCATTAATTAATTACAGATATATGCCGGATTTTTATAATAAAATTGGTATAGTAGCATTTACCTTGTTTATTATGCTTACCTTTTTTATCACAGGTTCAGAATTTTACGTTTTAAAAAAACTTGATGCAAAAAAGCGAAAAAAGTCATTTGTACGTTTCCTTAATCTAGAAGTGAATTGCTTACGACGTATTATTGGGATTGCAATGCTTGTTTCAGTGATTGGTTTAGTGGGGCGTTATTGTTTGTCAGATGGGCTTATTCCTGTTAGTAAGCAGCCTGCTAAAGAGAATGCAATCACTGCTATGGAAAATAGTATGGATGAAAATATGGATTCCATGGTAAAGCTACTTCCTGAAAACTGGAAAACTCTTTCAAATGAAGAGAAGATGGACGTTCTTCAGATTTTGGTAAACATTGAAAGTCGATTTCTGGGACTAGATAAGCCAGTTCATATTACGGCAAGAAGGCTAGAGGAAGGTTTGAATGGATTTTACGAGGATAGTAAAGGACTGATCGTCATCAACGTTGATTTGTTGGCTAAGAATCCTGATAAAGTAGTAAAAACAGTTACTCATGAGGGCCGTCATGCCTCACAGTACACATTAGTTCGCATTTATGATCAACTAGACGAAGCTCAGCAGAAGAGTATTTACATGTATAATGCATCAATATATAAAGACGAATTTAAGAATTATCAAGATGGAGATGAAGATTTCTTTCGATATTATGCACAACGTTGTGAAGCAGATGCCAGATGGTATTCAGAAGGAGCGACGGAGGATATTTACGATCGAATTGAGGAGTATTTAAAAAAAGAAAAATAATAAAAAGGGACAGTTGCAATAACGAATTCAGCTATTGTATCTGTCCCTGGTGATATTTGTTTATTAGCTTCTACTCAAATCTGCTTTCTGTTTTTTTCACAAATTTCTCAGCATCCACGATGAATCTTTCGTGGGAGCACTGTCCTGCGCGACCTGTTTTATCCATCACTTCGATGTTGAAGGATAAACGTTTGCGGTCAATCTCGATTAATGTGCATGTGCATTCAACTGTAGCGCCAACTGGTGTAGCAGATAAATGCTTAATGTTAAGCTTAGTGCCAACGCTTGTTGTGCCTTCATCTAATTTGCCGTCAAGTAATGCAACTGCAGTTTTTTCAGCAAGTAAAGCCATAGCTGGGGTTGCGTAAACAGGAAGGCTGCCACTTCCCCAAACAGCTGCTGTATTCTCAGTAGTAACTTCTTCTGTTAATGTAATGGAATCTCCAATAACTAAATTCATACGATGATTACTCTCTTTCTATAATATTTTATTTTGCGCAAATCGCCAAAACATACACTCTTATTATAGCAGAGAGACCATGCGAATTCCATTAAATTGTGATATAATTCATAAATGAAGACTAGTTTCTAAGGAAATAAACTCTGAATAGAAAGGGGCTTTTATTTTGACAAAAAACGAATTTTTAAGTGTTTTACGTGAAGATCTTGATGGTCTTGTGTCCCAGCAGATCATCAATGAAAATATAGCTTACTACGGCAGTTACTTTGATGAGCAGATGGCAAATGGCCGCTCTGAGCAGGACATTTGCACGGAACTGGGTAATCCATCTCTTACGGCGCGTACGATTATTGATGCAAATGAAGACGTAATGGATGTAGGTTACGAGGATGAGATTTACTCTGAGGATGGTCAGGCGGACGATCAGGGGTATTATCAGGATGACCGTGGATACAATCCTTACGGCAATGTACAGGTGAAGGAGTTAAAATGGTACCATATGGTGCTGATTCTTGCGGTGATTGTAATTATTTTTGGTCTGATCATTGTGGTTGGCGTGGCAGCAATTACTCATTTATGGCCGTTGATATTGATTTTGCTTGCTTATTCCATGATCAAAAAATATATGAGGAGATAGCATATGTTTGAGATTTTAAAAGAAGTGGATGAGATTCGTGACTGGATCATCGCTACAAGGCAACAATTTCATCAGTGTCCGGAATTGGGCATGCAGGAAATAGAAACAACAAAGATGATCGCGGCGCATCTTGATGAGCTTGGAATTCCTTATGATCGTTTTGAACCGACGGGACTGGTGGCTTATCTTGGTGCGGTCAATGTGGGAAATGTTCATCGATTTTTGGAGGGAACACGTACGGTGGCTCTTCGTGCCGATATTGATGGGCTTTTGGTAGAAGAACAGACTGGACTTCCATTTGCATCTAAAATTCCAGGACAGATGCATGCTTGTGGTCATGATGGACATATCACAGGACTTCTTGGTGCGGCAAGAATTTTAAAAGCACATGAATCAGAAATTGTAGCAGCAGGATATGTGGTAAAACTGATTTTCCAGCCTTCCGAAGAGAATGCATTAGGGGCTCGAAAAATCATTGAGCAAGGATGTTTAGACGGTGTGGAAGAAATATTTGGCGTGCACATTTTCAGTGATATTCCGGTTGGGCAGGTGTCAATCGAAGCAGGACCACGTATGGCAGCGACGGATCGTTTTAAAATCCGTCTGATTGGAAAGTCTGGACATGGAGCAAAGCCGCATGAATGTGTGGATGCGACCATCGCGGCAGCAGCTCTTGCTATGAATTTACAGACCATTATAAGCAGAAGATTAAATCCAATTGAACCGGGGGTTTTAACCATTGGGCGTTTACAGTCAGGAACCGCGTATAATGTCATTTCCGGCGAGGCAGTTTTAGAAGGAACCGTTCGTACTTTCTCTGTGGAGACAGAAGAGATGGTTAAACAGCAGCTCATTGCCATGGCTGAGATGACCGCTTCCATGTATGGTTGTGATGTGGAAGTAGAATATCCGGATTCCTTACATGGTCCACTCATCAATGATTCGTCCATCGCAAAGAGAGTGAAAGATGCGGCGACTTCTTATTTTGGAGAAGAGGCTATGGGATATATCCCACAGATGATGCTTGGTGAAGATTTTGCCAATTATTTAGAAAAAGTACCAGGAGTATTTGCTTTTGTCGGCGGTGGAAAGCCTGGTGTAGAAAACTTCTTAAATCACCACAATCGATTCGATTTTGATGAAGAAAGCCTTATAATTGCATCAAAAGTGTATATTATATATATTATTTCTACAATTTTGAAAATTTCTTCCCGTTAGGTGTTGACATTTTCTTATACCCGTGATATTATGAACAAGCATTAAGCGAAACACATATATCACATGCGCGAGTGGCTCAGTTGGTGGAGCACGACCTTGCC
>JAZUED010000163.1:0-3025 GCA_045640005.1 Candidatus Fimousia sp. | reverse complement strand
AGCGGTCTTAGGAAGACAACTTAGTAATTCAACTCCTTGGCTCACAGAACGACATGGCTACGATCCGACTTCCTACGATCTTAAAATTAAGTATGGACATGATGCCTGTACTTGTAACAGCAATCGACCAGGACGATATGGATGCATCAGAGCTTTCTGAATATGTAGAAAATTCACTTCAGCCATCCATTGAATCTGTAGAAGGGGTAGCTTCTGTTTCAACCGCTGGGTTAGTCAGCGAAAGCATTAATGTAATCATCAGCGATAAAAAAATCAGCAAGGTGAATACAAAAGTAAAGAATGCTTTAAATGGTAAATTTGATGAAGCAGAAGATAAATTAAATGATGCAGAAAGCAAGCTTAGCAAAGCGAAAAACACTTTAGATTCTCAAAGAGGAAAAGCCAATTCCCAGATTGCGAAGGCTAAAGGCGCATTAAACAATGCACAGCTTTCCATTACCGAAAAAGAAATCCAGGTAACCAGCGCAAAAGTTACTTTACAGTCTAAGATTGCAGAAGTATCTGGTTCCCAGAAACAGTTAGAAGAAGGTATTAAGGCCTTAAAAGAGCAGTTAGAACAGGCAAAACAGGGACTTGCTCAGTTAGAAGCTGTTGGCATGGGCGATTCAGAAGATGCACAGCAGTTAAAAGAAGGCATCAAGACAATGGAAGAAACCCTTGCGGGTTATGAAGGCCAGTTAGCAGTATTAAAGAAAACGGTTTCTGAACTTAACAATCAGGTTAAGCAGATGGATGCTGCTTTAAAACAGATTAAAAAAGGTCATACAACAGTTAATGATCAGCTCACTTTAGTTGATGAAAAATCAGGTGAAGCAACTGGTGCTTTGACTAGCGCTGAAATTCAGCTTGTGACAAATGGCGACAAAGTAAAAAATGGCCTTGATCAGATTGAAACACAGAAAGAAGCAGCACTTAAAGCTGCCGATGTAACAAAAACATTAACAGTTGATACAGTAAAAGCCTTATTACAGGCGCAGAACTTTGAAATGCCAGCTGGTTATGTAACAGAAGAAGGCATTGATTATTTAGTTCGAGTTGGTGATGAAGTAACCAGTCAGAAAGAATTAGAAAACCTTGTACTCATTGATATGGGTATTGACGGATTAAAACCAATTCGATTAAAAGATGTTGCAGATGTTGCAGTTGTCAGCACAGAAGGAGATACTTACTGTAAGGTCAATGGCAACGAAGGTATCTTAATGACCATTCAGAAGCAGTCTACTTATTCTGCATCTGATGTTTCTGGACGAATCGCAGAAAAATTAGATCAGATTAAAGAAGATCAGAAAGGCCTTCATTATACAAACCTCATGGATCAGGGTGTATACATCGATCTTATTGTAGACTCTGTTCTTGAAAACCTTATTTTAGGTGCAATTTTTGCGATTTTAGTATTATTCCTGTTCTTAAAGGATATACGTCCAACAGTTGTAGTAGCGTTATCCATCCCAATCAGTGTCGTATTTGCCATCGTATTGATGTACTTTACAGGAATTACTTTAAATATTATTTCCCTCTCCGGTCTCGCACTCGGGGTAGGTATGCTTGTAGATAACTCAATCGTAGTAATCGAAAACATTTACCGATTAAGACAGGAAGGCATGGAAGCAGGAGAAGCTGCCGTAGAAGGTGCTCGCGGAGTAGCCGGAGCGATCACAGCTTCCACTTTAACAACCGTTTCCGTATTCCTTCCAATCATCTTTACAACAGGACTTACCAGACAGATTTTTGCTGATATGGCATTAACGATTGGTTTCTCCCTTGTTGCCAGTCTGATCGTTGCCATCACAGTTGTACCTATGATGGGCGCAGGACTTTTAGGTAATGTAACACAGAAGCAAAACCGAGTGATTGATAAAGTAAAAGACTTCTATTTAGGAATCATGGAAAAAATCCTTACAAAGAAAATCATTGCAGTACTCCTTGCCATGGTATTATTCTTTGGAAGTATTGCAGGAATTGCCGCAAAAGGGGTATCCTTATTCCCAACAATGGAAAGTCCACAGATGAACATGACTCTGACTATGCCAGAGGGTTCCACTCAGGAAGAAATGGTTGATATGGCCAATACAGTGATTGCAAAAGCACTTGAAGTAAAAGATATTGAAACAATCGGCGCTATGCAGAGTGGAACAACAGGAATGTCTGTATTAACAGGTGGCGGCTCTAATGCTAAGAGCGTATCCATGTATGTTCTCTTAAAAGAAGATAAGAAAAAGACGAACGAACAGATTAAATCTGCTATTGAAAAGAAAACAAAAGATTTTGACTGCGAGCTTTCTATTAGTACAAGTACTATGGATATGGGAGCTATGGGCGGATCTGGTATTTCTATTTCTGTAAAAGGTAATGACCTTGATAAGCTTCGTGGCCTTGCAGATGAAATTGCAGGTGTTGTTGAAAAGACAAAAGGAACAGAGAATGTTTCTAACGGTCAGGAGAATACAACTTCTGAAGTTCATATTGTGGTAGATAAGAAAAAAGCAATTAAGAAGGGTCTTACAACTGCACAGGTATATCAGGCGGTTGCATCTGAATTAAAGGATGGAACTTCTGCAACAACGGTAGAACAGAATGATACAACTCTTGATGTAATTGTAGATCAGCAGAAGAAAATTACCTCCCGTGCTAAGTTACAGAACTTAAAGCTTACAGGAACTGTTGGCGGTGAAGAAAAAACGGTCAGACTAAAAGATATTGCAAAAATCGTTGACAGCGATAGCTTAGCAAGTATCCGTCGTGAAAATCAGACACGTAGTCTTACTGTAACAGCAGACGTAAAGAATGGATACAATGCAACAAAATTAAGCAACAAGATTTCCAAGAAATTAAAGAAGATTGATCTTCCAAAAGGATATTCAATCGATGCAGGCGGTGAAGCAGAATCCATCAGAGAGATGATGAA
This sequence comes from Candidatus Fimousia sp., assembly GCA_045640005.1. Classification (GTDB taxonomy): domain Bacteria; phylum Bacillota; class Clostridia; order Lachnospirales; family Lachnospiraceae; genus Fimousia. Next base: position 99 of record JAZUED010000163.1, on the reverse strand, counting down.
ACAGATCGGTCTCATGCTCTTACTTGCGATCGTATTCATGTATCTCATCATGGTTGCACAGTTCCAGTCACTGTTTTCACCATTTATCATCTTATTTAC
>JAZUED010000162.1:0-2058 GCA_045640005.1 Candidatus Fimousia sp. | reverse complement strand
TGATGAAATGATCGATTTCGCCAAGTACGCATTTAACAAATCACATGCAGCAGCCTATGCCGTAGTTGCTTATCAGACGGCTTATTTAAAATATTACTATCCGGTTGAATTTATGGCAGCGTTATTGACGTCTGTTCTTGGAAACAGCACAAAGGTAGCAGAGTATGTCTATACCTGCCGTAACATGGGAATTGACATTCTTCCACCAGATATCAATGAAGGGGAAGGTGATTTCTCTGCAAATGGTAAGACCATCCGTTATGGGCTTTCCGCAATCAAGAGTCTGGGAAAACCAGTAATTAATTCGATTATTGCCGAGCGTGAAGCTCACGGCAAATTTAAGGATCTTCAGGATTTAGTAGAACGACTTTCCAGCAAGGAAATCAATAAGCGAACCATTGAAAGCTTTATCAAGTCTGGCGCTCTTGATTCCATGCGTGGAAGCCGCAGACAGAAGATGTTAGTTTATGTACAGATCATCGACAGTGTCCAGAAGGAACGTAAAAATGAGATGGCAGGGCAGATGTCACTCCTTGACTTCTTGGCACCTGAAGATAAGAAGAGTTTTGAGATTACTTATCCTGAGATTGAAGATTATTCGAATGAACAAAAGCTTGCCATGGAAAAAGAGGTGCTCGGCATTTATGCCAGCGGACATCCATTAGACGAATATGCAAGTACATTAGAGAAGAATACGAATGCATTTACCTCAGATTTTATTGTGGATGAGGAAACCGGAAAAACAAAGGCATATGACAATCGTGAGTATATTATTGGAGGTATTATCACCGAAAAGACTGTAAAACTGACGAAGACGAATCAGAATATGGCCTTTATCATGCTTGAAGACCTTCGTGGGGTCATTGAAGTCGTTGTTTTCCCAAGAGATTACACAACCTATCAGCAGTTTTTGAATGTTGATGAAAAGGTGCTGATCCGTGGTCGTGCTCAGGTTTCTGAAGAAGGCGGCAAATTAATCTGCTCCCAGGTGGTACCATTTGAAAAAATACCAAAAGAAGTGTGGGTTCAGTTTGCTGATAAAGATGAATTCTTTGAAAAACAGCAGGAATTTTTATCACTTTTAGGCAATTATTCGGGCAAAAATTCCGTCGTAATCTTCTGCAAAAAGGAGCGAGCTATCAAACGATTGCCATATAATTATTCTGTGGAGTTAAATGACGCATTTTTTGACGAAATTCATGAAAAATATGGTTATGGAAATGTAAAAGTAATTGATAAGACTATTGAAAATTCGTCTAAAATAAATTAAAATATATATGATTGTAGTTTGTATATGGTATGGAATTATGTATGAGCTTTATTATGGAGGACGTTATGGAAAATAAGAAGATTAAAACTATTGGTGTTTTAACAAGTGGTGGCGATGCTCCAGCTATGAACGCGGCTGTTCGTGCAGTTGTTCGTACTGGTTTAGCACGTGGCTTAAACGTAAAAGGTATTTACAGAGGTTACAGCGGTTTATTAAACGAAGAAATCGTTGATATGACTTCCAAATTAGTATCCAACACAATCAACCGTGGTGGTACTATCTTAAAGACAGCTCGTTGTCTTGAATTCAAAGAATTAGAATATCAGCAGAAAGGTGCTGAAATCTGTAGAAAACATGGCATCGATGGTCTTGTAGTTATCGGTGGTGACGGTTCTTTCCGTGGTGCTGGTAAATTAGCAGAACAGGGTATCAATGCAGTAGGTGTTCCTGGAACAATCGACTTAGACATCGCTTGTACAGAATACACAATCGGTTTCGATACAGCTGTTAACACAGCTATGGATGCGATCGATAAGATCAAAGATACATCCATGTCTCATGAAAGATGTTCCATCATTGAAGTTATGGGTCGTGACGCTGGTTACATCGCTTTATGGTGTGGTATCGCAACAGGTGCTGAAAACATCTTAATTCCTGAAAAATTCGATGGTAACTTACCAATGACAGAATTAAAGGTAATCGACAATATCTTAAGATCCCGTGCAAAAGGTAAGACACATCACTTAATCGTTAATGCTGAAGTTTTCAGTCATTCTCCCTAGCCTACC
>JAZUED010000161.1:0-1595 GCA_045640005.1 Candidatus Fimousia sp. | reverse complement strand
AACAATCATAAAAATGAAAATAAATTGAAGAATAATGAATGATTATGCTTGACAGTGAATGAAAACAAGCATATAATAAAGTCATAAATGAAAAACCAAATAAACATTTTTAAACATTATTTATTTTAGGAGGAACGCTATGCGAATCACAGACTTATTGAAGGCTAATGGTTTAGCACTTCAGACAAAAGCTTCTTCTAAAGAAGAAGTGTTTGAATTATTATTCGACTTACATGATAAGTGCGGTAATATTACAAGCAAAGAAGGTTACAAAAAAGGTATTATGGCTCGTGAAGCTCAGGGTCCTACAGCAATCGCTGATGGTATCTGTATCCCACATACAAAATGTGATGCAGTAAAAACACCTGGTTTATGTGCAGCAACAGTACCTGGCGGTGTTGATTGTGACGCTCTTGACGGAAACCCATCTGATTTATTCTTCATGATCGCTGCTCCAGCAACAGGAAGCGACGTACACTTAGAAGTATTATCCAGATTATCTACAATCCTTATGGATGCAGACTTCCGTGCAAAATTATTAGCAACATCTGATCCACAGGAATTCTTAAGCATCATCGATGCAAAAGAAGATGAAAAATTCGGCGAAGAAGTTAAAAAAGAAGCAGCTCCAGCACCAGCAAAAGGTGGTTACAGAGTATTATGTGTAACAGCTTGTCCAACAGGTATCGCTCACACATACATGGCTGCTGAATCTTTAGAAGAAAAAGGTAAAGAAATGGGTATCGCTGTAAAAGCTGAAACAAACGGTTCTGGCGGTGCTAAAAATATCTTAACTAAAGAAGAAATCGCTAACTGCGACGGTATCATCATCGCAGCAGATAAAAATGTTGAAATGGCTCGTTTCGATGGTAAACCAGTCATCAAAACAAAGGTTCAGGATGGTATCCACAAACCTCAGGAATTAATCGAAAAAATCATCAATGGTGAAGCTCCAATCTACCACCACGAAGGTGGCGCAGCTACAGAAGAAGAAGCTGGCGAAGGACTTCAGTTATACAAACACTTAATGAACGGTGTATCCCACATGTTACCATTCGTAATCGGTGGTGGTATCCTTATTGCAATCGCATTCTTACTTGATGACTACAGCATCAACCCAAGTAACTTCGGTATGAATACACCAATCGCTGCATTCTTCAAACAGTGTGGTGGCGCAGCATTCGGTTTCATGCTTCCAATCTTAGCTGGTTACATTGCAATGTCTATCGCTGACCGTCCTGGTTTAATGCCTGGTTTCGTAGGTGGTTCCCTTGCAGCATCCGGTATGACATTCGCATCCGCATTTGACGGTGAAATCGCAGTAGTATCCGGTGGTTTCATTGGTGCATTATTCGCTGGTTTCGCAGCTGGTTATATCGTAAAAGGACTTAAGAAGATCACAGATAAGATGCCACAGTCCATGGATGGTTTAAGACCAATGTTAATCTATCCAGTAGTTGGTCTCTTCTGTATCTCTGTAGTAATGTTAGCTTTAAACCCAGTATTCGGTTTAATCAACACAGGTCTTAACAACTTCTTAAACGGCCTTGGTGGTGCTAACGCAATCTTACTTGGTGCAATCGTTGGTGGTATGA
>JAZUED010000160.1:0-1897 GCA_045640005.1 Candidatus Fimousia sp. | reverse complement strand
AAAGAATCCTTGGTTAGCAGCAGCTGAAAAATATGCAGTAGGCAACATCGTAACAGGTAAAGTTGCTCGTATGACAGACTTTGGTGCATTCGTAGAATTAGAACCAGGTATGGACGCATTACTTCATGTTTCTCAGATCGCTAAAGAACACATCGAAAAACCATCTGACGTATTAAAAGTTGGACAGGAAATCGAAGCTAAAGTTGTTGACTTCAAGAAAGAAGACAGAAAGATCTCCCTTTCTATCAAAGCAATCGCTGGCGCTAAGAAAGAAGAAGCTTAATTCTTATAACAAAGATTTTTTGGAGGTTGTTGCATTTGCAACAGCCTCTTTTTTCTATATCTGTTTGCTGTCTGGTGGGTTTTATACTTAAATCAAAAAAGCGTATGTTTCTAAAATATCTAATCCGGCTTTGCTTATGATCGTATATTCTGCAGCACTGTACAGCTGCAAAAGAGGTTACTAGGAATAGAAGAGATGTAGGATTTTGTAGGAAAGTATTATTTTATAAAGATTTAATAATTGCCCTTTGAAAAAGAAAAACGAATATTGCCTGAAAATAAAATGCAAAAATAGTCTAAGAAATTGCAAAAGAGTTTTCAAAAATGAAAAAATTGAATTATGTCAATCGTTTTCCTTCAAGAAATAATGTATAAGTGCTTTGTTATATATTGTAGGTTTTGGGGGTATCATATATAATAAAAGGACACAAACGGCATTTTTTATAACGTTATTATTTCATATATAAGGAGATACGAAGGTGGCAGTAAAAAAATTTAAAAAAGTTTTAGTAGCGAACCGTGGTGAAATTGCAATCCGTGTATTCCGTGCCCTCAATGAATTGGGAATCACAACGGTAGCGATTTTCTCCAAGGAAGACCGTTACGCATTATTCCGTTCCAAAGCTGATGAATCTTATATGTTAAATCCTGAAAAAGGACCAGTTGATGCATATTTAGATATCAAAACGATTATTCGAATTGCGAAAGAAAAGAAAGTTGATGCAATCCATCCAGGATATGGATTTTTATCTGAAAATCCGGAATTTGTAGAAGCCTGCGAAGCAAATGGCATCACATTTATCGGACCATCCGCTGATCTTATGAGAGCGATGGGGGATAAGATTTCTTCTAAACAGATGGCAATTAAAGCGGATGTTCCAATCATTCCAGGTGTGGATCACGCCCTTCATGATGAAGCTTCCGTAATTGAAGTGGCAGCACAGGTAGGATATCCTGTTATGTTAAAAGCATCAAACGGTGGTGGCGGACGTGGTATGCGTATCGTCAACAGCCCGGAAGAAATGCCAAAAGAATATGCAGAAGCAAGAGATGAATCTAAGAAAGCATTTGGTGATGACCAGATCTTCGTTGAAAAATATTTAAGAAGTCCAAAACATATTGAAGTTCAGATTTTAGGGGATAACTATGGTAATGTTGTTCACCTTTACGATCGTGACTGTTCTGTACAGAGACGTCATCAGAAAGTAGTAGAATATGCACCGGCATTTTCTATTCCAGATGAAGTAAGAGATGTCATCTTTGATGCATCCATCCGACTTGCCAAGATGGTAGGCTATAAGAATGCAGGTACATTAGAATTCTTAGTAGATGCAGATAACAATCCATATTTTATCGAGATGAACCCTCGAATTCAGGTAGAACATACAGTTTCTGAAGAAATCACAGGAATTGACCTCGTTCAGAGTCAGATTTTAGTGGCTGAAGGGTATGAACTTGCATCTCCTGAAATTGATATTCCATCTCAGGAAAGCATTCCGTGTAACGGATATGCGATTCAGACACGTATCACAACAGAAGACCCTGCAAATAACTTCCTTCCAGACACAGGTAAAATTGAAGTTTACCGTTCTGGTGCCGGTAAAGGAATCCGTCT
>JAZUED010000159.1:0-2956 GCA_045640005.1 Candidatus Fimousia sp. | reverse complement strand
AGTTGAATTACTAAGTTGTCTTCCTAAGACCGCTTGGCCTCCGACTTAATTTGTTTTCTTTTACATAGTTCTGAAGAACTTCAATGCATGTGGAACCACAGTTTCTGTTGATGTTTGTTCCATCCGGCCAGTTATTGATGACATAAGTATGAGCACCTAATGCATTAAATACATTCTTTGCGATTGCATAAGCACTACCATTAGAACAGTCAAGACCAACTCTCATATTCTTAAAGGATCTTGTTGCCTGGGAGATCAAGTAACCAACATATAAGTTACGTCCCATGGAATAATCTGTTGTTGCTCCAATTTCCACACGTTTTGCAAGTGGAAGTTCTGGAATAAGTCCATCGATATATGCTTCAATCTTATCTTCTACTTCTGCTTCCATCTTATGACCCTTGCTGTTGATCAGCTTGATTCCATTGTCATAGAATGGATTGTGGCTGGCAGAGATCATAATACCGCAGTCAAAGCCTTCGGAACGAACCACATAAGAAACACTTGGTGTGGTTGTTACATGAAGAAGATATACATCTGCTCCGGATGCTGTTAAGCCTGCAACTAAAGAATACTCAAACATGTAGCTGCTTCGTCTTGTATCTTTACCGATTACAATCTGTGGTCTGTGTCCGTCTTTACCAAAATAATATCCTAAAAAACGGCCTACTTTAAATGCATGATCCACTGTAAGATTCACATTAGCTTCTCCACGAAATCCGTCTGTTCCAAAATATTTACCCATAATTAAATTCTCCATTTCTCATCTATATAAATGCGCCAAACGCATGAAATTATCACTAAAACACTATTTTTTTAATGTATGAATTTATACATTTGTTAGAATTATATCACTAACCAAATATGAATTCAATTTGATTCCTCGGTATTATTTCATAAGATTTTCTAAATATTTTATGGAGATGTCTTCATATTGTGTGAAAACACTGTCTGCTTCCTCCATTTTACTCATCGGGAAGTCTGCATTCGAAAATCCTAAACAATACATACCGGCTGCCTTTGCTCCAATGGCACCATTCGGTGCATCTTCAATTACAAGACAATGCTCAGGCTCTACCCCGATTTTTTCTGCCGCAAGCAGATATACATCTGGGGCAGGTTTACTCTCCTTACATTCCCATCCGGATGCAATCCCATCAAAGCATTCAAATAATCCGAGCTTCTTAAGCATACGTTCAATCTCTTCGATGGTTCCTGAAGAAGCAACAGAAATTGGATAGCCTGCTGCTTTCACATCATGAATAAAATCCACTACACCTCGGATTGGTCCGATATTCTGTTTTTCAAAATATGCATCCTTATAAGGATAAAAATAATCGAGATATTCCTGTACGGTAATATCTTCTTTATGATAGTCCTTGCTCATATGTTCCCATTGAAACGCATGGGTCGTTCCCACAAACTGCATATGATATTCATAAGGAACGTCATAAATACCAAAATGAGCAAGTACATCATTCTTTACATCCACATAATAACGTTCGGAATCTGAAATGACTCCGTCCATATCAAAAATGATTGCTTTTAACATCAAATGTCCTCCTGTTGATTCCTCTCGTCACAACACTCTATCATACATAGATTTCTATAATGAATCATAGATTTCCTGCATTTTCAAAAGAACCGATTTTTCCTTCATAGATCCAATTACTTCGGTAGCTACTGCTTTTAAATCATCGGAAGCATTCTCCACTGCATAGCTTGTACCAGCCTGAAGTAACATCGGAATATCATTTGGCGCATTGCCAAATGCAACTGTCTCTTCAGGAAGGATTCCGTAGTGCTTCTGTAACAATTCAAGACCTTTCCCCTTATTACAATCCTTAGGCATGAAATCATAAAATAATTCGCCCGCAAGACATGCATCTAAGCGATCAGCCCATCGTTTTGTAAGCACATCGGCCACTTCTGGCTCAATCCCGTCAAATCGAAAGAGTGAAATCTTACAAATGCCAGGAACCTTCGCTACATCTTCCACCATCTCAGCTACATAGCCATAAGAATCCACCATGCGGTGATAATACGCTTTGGAAGTGTATTCGATGTAAGAGCAGTCCGCTTTGCATACCATAATATGATATTCTTCACCGATGCTCTTTAAATCACGAATGAGATCCTGATAATCCTTTTCATCAAAAGGAAGACTGTCAATATAATCCGGTGCTGCAATATCGGTTCCATTATCTGCTAAATAGATAATGTCATCCACCACCGGGATAAATGTTTTCTTAATACTTGGTTTTTGTCTGCCACTTGCAACAACCACCTTAAGCCCTTTGGCAATGAACTTCCTGATCATGTCAAAGTAAGCTGGATCTAAGTCCCTTCTTCCTTCCGGAAGGATGGTGTCGTCACAGTCAGTACAAATCATCTTTATCATTTTATCTATTTCCTGTTTTATCTTCTATCTTATTTTGTATTGCGAAGCCTTGCTTGTCCGTGTGCGATTCTTTCTTAAATCATACATGCTTCTAAGCAAAGATCCTCTTCTAAATCATAAGGTGTAATCTGGTATACATAATAGTTTAACCAGTTTGTATACATCATATTCGCATGACATCTCCAGGATTTGATTGGTCCTTTTGCAGGATCATCGTCCACATAATAGTGCTGTGGAACATCAATTTCAAGTCCTTTTCCGATGTCTCGTTTGTATTCATAATCTAGTGTCATCACGTCATATTCTGGATGGCCGGTAACAAAAATCTGACTTCCGGTAGCATTCATAATCAGATATGGACCTGCTTCATCGGATGCACCTACTGTAATGAGGTGGTTGTTATTCCAGATAAAGTTCGCATCACTTGCTGTATAACGAGAATGTGGCACATAGAAAATGTCATCAAACCCTCGAATAAGCGGTGTCTTCTTATGAAGCGGATAGTGCTTATACACTCCGGAAAGCTTTTTGTCTAAGTAGATTTTTGGTACACCG
>JAZUED010000158.1:0-3985 GCA_045640005.1 Candidatus Fimousia sp. | reverse complement strand
TATAACCGCATGGCTGAGGCGGATGATGAAGAGATGGCCTATTTATTAGAAGAAACCGGTACTCTTCAGGATCTTCTTGATGCGCATGACTTTTATCTGATCGACATCAAAGTTGATGAAGTTGCAAAGGCTCTTGGACTTACTGAGCTAGGTTTGGAGCGCCCGGTTGATGATTTATCTGGTGGGCAGAGAACGAAGGTGCTTCTTGCAAAGCTTCTTCTTGAAAAACCGGATATCTTACTGCTTGACGAACCGACAAACTACCTTGATGTAGAGCATATCGAATGGTTAAAGCGCTATCTAAATGATTATGAGAATGCTTTTATCCTGATTTCCCACGATATTCCGTTCTTAAATAGTGTGATTAATCTCATTTATCATATGGATCAGCAGAAACTCACCAGATATCCTGGTGACTATGAACGCTTCCAGGAAGTGTATGCGATGAAGAAAGCACAGCTTGAAGCAGCTTATAATAAACAGCAGAAAGAAATCGCAGATCTTAAGGACTTCGTCGCACGTAATAAAGCACGTGTTGCAACGAGAAATATGGCCATGTCTCGTCAGAAGAAATTAGATAATATGGAACTGATTGAACTGGCACAGGAAAAACCGAAACCACAGTTCAATTTCAAAGAAGACCGCACTCCTGGTAGATACATTTTCCAGACGGAAGGGTTGGTGATTGGTTATGATGAACCACTTTCCACTCCGTTAAATCTTGAGATGGAGCGTGGACAGAAAATCGTCTTAACCGGTGCAAATGGTATCGGAAAGACTACATTACTTAAGAGTCTTCTTGGTCTGATTCCATCTTTGGAAGGCTCTGTGGAACAGGGACAGTATTTAAGTATTGGATATTTCGAACAGGAGACCGACCAGAATACGAATACTTCCTGTATTGATGAAATCTGGGCAGAATTTCCTGGATACACGCAGTATGAAGTACGTTCTGCACTTGCAAAGTGTGGTCTTACTACAAAACATATCGAAAGTCAGGTAAGAGTATTAAGTGGTGGTGAACAGGCAAAGGTAAGACTTTGTAAGATCATCAATCGCGAATCGAATGTATTAATCTTAGACGAACCGACCAACCATCTTGATATCGACGCGAAGGATGAATTAAAACGAGCTTTAAAAGCGTATCGTGGCAGTATCCTGATGGTATGTCATGAGCCAGACTTCTATGAAGAGATTGCAACGGATGTCTGGGACTGCTCTAAGTGGACAACAAGAATTGTATAAATATTAGCGACCAATATATGTATTATAAAAAGGACTGTTGCAAATATATCGCAACAGTCCTATTATTTTATTCATCAAATACACCTTTTTTGTGATTCAGATCATATTTTTCTGCGATTTCATCGAGAACGCCTTCTTCTTCTAACTCTTTTAAAGCTTCATTGATGCGTGTGTAGAGTTCTCCGTCCTGGGCACATCCGATGCTCACACGAAATACAAGTTCATCGTTCTTGATGGATGTGAGATTATGATAGCGAATCTTGAATCCATCATTTAATAACCCTACGTCATCTCTGCCTTCACTGACTAATTTCTGGCATTCACGATTCTTAGTCATCATAGTCGTTTCTGTAAAATCCCATTCATTCACACTGTCAAAGAAGGAATATGCTTTTGACTGATTGACAAGAGCAAATCGGCACTCGGCCAGCGCCTGAAAGATGCCTTGTTTTTTGATCTTGTTTTCGAATTCCTTTTTTCTGTTTTTCTGCACAATCAATGCCAAATCACGATAATAGATCGTATTCGTAAATGCAATATCGATATCTTCGTTCTCTCCGCACATGATACAATCAGCTTTACCAGATTTTACGGCAGTATAGATGTTTTTGTGCGGAATCGCGATAATCTCATATTCTAGACCTAATTTCTTGCACAATGCCTCAATTGTTTCTGTTTTGTACGAAGATTTCTTCCCATTTACCATTGCAAATGAGATAATGCCCTTTTCTTTAATCTTTTCGTACTGCGTATCAACAACCTCTGTGGACCTAGCATTCTCATTCATCTTCTGATTTACAAAAACAACACCAAATGCTACACAAAGAACCAATGCCGCACAGACACAGGCTACCCTGATGATTTTTTTCGAGGAGTTTTTGTGCATGTTTTTTAAAGCTTTTTTAAACTCATTCGCATTCCTATAGCGTCGTGAAGGATCAAATGCCAGACAGCGAGAAATCACTTTTGTTAGTGGTTCTGATCCATGTAAAGGAGCAGGAATTGATTCCCCATCCATGCGCTTTAAAAAAGCCTCTTCTTTTTGCTTTTTTAGATAGATTTTTTGATCTGGATTTAAGAATGGCTCTTTCCCGTTATTTAAAAGTACATATAGAATCATCCCAACCGAATAAAGATCTGCTCTGAAATCATAAGAATGTCCATGGAATACCTCCGGAGCCATATAGGTTGGCGTTCCTTTGATATCTGGAGTGGATTTTTGATTTTCTCCAATGCGCATATTGCCAAAATCCGCTAACTTGCACACGCCATCATCATCTACAAGCACGTTACCTGGCTTAATATCGCGGTGCAATACCCCATGCTTCTGACATTCCAGTAATCCATCTGCAAGGTCAAGACCAATCTTTACGACTTCTTCTTCCTCAAGTTCTCGGTGATCATACATGTCATAGAGAGGATGCAAAAGCTCCATTCTGGCAAAGACAAGAAAATGGCTTACTTCTTCCATCCAGACTGTGGCATACTCAAAAATCTTTACGATGTGTTTACAATCCTTAAGCTCCATCATAAATTCGATCATCGATTCATATTCAGCTAATTTCTTTCGCTCGGTTGGTTCAAATGGCACGATCTTAACCGCACATCTGCCATGCTTAGGATGTGAAATCTGATAGATTCGTCCATAAGCACCCTCGCCAAGCAAGGAATCGATGCTCCATCCATCCCAGGGAAGTGTTATGAAGTTTTCATCTTCAAATAAGTTTTCAAGTTCCAAATTCATCAAATATCCTCCCGGCTGTAGGAAAGCTCCCAGACAGCACTGTAGGTTTCTAACGGGTCAAAGGATAACAAACACATCATGACAAATGCTTCGTAAGCGTTGACCGGATAAAGCTCATCCATATCACACTTTACAAGCATCGCATTCGTTCGATCAAGGAAAATCATAAGACGTTCTTCTTCATTCTCCTCTTCAATCTGACTGCATACAAGAAAAGAGAGGGTAATGAGATCAAATCGTTCCACCGATACCTTATGATTGAGTAGATTTGATAGTCTCTGTCTGCTCATTCGATGCGAAGAAATATGCTTGTTCAGCAAGGATTTACTTGCACGCTCTAAATTCCCTTTATTCGTATAAGGAATTCCGCTGCACAATACCTGTTCAATATCCGAGGATCCAATATCTCCAGACATAAAGTTCTTGCCTGATTCCTCCTGTTCTTCCACCTGATTATAAAGTTTGGCAATCAGCTCTTGACACTGACCATAAAGTCGCTCAAAAATCACATAAGAATAGGAAGTAATGTCCTCTTTTCGATAAATATATTTCAAATACATGAGATATTCCGGCATCGCTGTCTTAGACTGAATATGAAGTGGCAAAATATCAATGACTTTGCTCCAGTTCGTGACAAATGTATCCGGACGTTTCCCAGTTTCATAATGCTTCATCAGCTCCACAGCTGTCTTATATGGCAGCTGGTTGTGGAAACAATACCAGCAAATCGCTTCAAATGGATCCAAAAGACGAAAATCTTCTTCTTTAATGACTTTTGTCAAGAAATCGCTGACTTCTTTTTCACTCATCGATAAACCAAAGCCAAGAAGAAAAATCGTTTTTCTTGTTACAATGTCTTTTGAGAGCCACTTACGAATCTGTTTCTTCTTATTTAATATATCATGCTCAAAGGAGAGTGGGGCATGATTGCGTTCAAATGATTCTAAGATGATTTCAACATAATCGGATGTTGAGATATCACCAAAAGAAAGCCCT
>JAZUED010000157.1:0-4214 GCA_045640005.1 Candidatus Fimousia sp. | reverse complement strand
ATCCCAGAAACATTCGCCTAAACCGCCAGAGGCTGGAACAAACGTCAGATTTGGATAATTCACTTCGGATGTAAAACTGTCTGCCATAGCTTTTGTTGTTTTTCCACCACAAACAACAACGGTTTTTGCGGAAGAAAGTCTTGGTTTAAGCAAAGAATTCGCTTCCTGCGCGAGTGCGTCTTCGATTTCTCCAGAATCAGGAATATCGCAAATACGTACATGGCGCAAGCCAAGGAGTTGTTTTAAACTATCCTCTAAATCTTTGTAAGGACGAATGACTTCAGAATGAATGATCACTTCAACGATTCCCATATTTCTTGCTTTTGTGAGTGTTTTAGAAATAAGAGAACGGCTGATGTTTAACTTTGTTGCAATCTGTGCCTGTGTAAAATTGTTTTCATAATAGAGTTTTGCGATTTCGATCATTAAATTATCATCGATTAGTCTGCTCATAAAATCACCTTTTTATTAAATGTTAGTTTATGTAATAAAAGTGTAAAGGAATTCCCTTTTAAACACAATGAAGGTGGTGGAATGGTCACATTATTCTCTTTTTGTACAAAAAAATACTTGAAAAATGGAACAAATGTGACGAAATATTAAATCGCTCTTGTATAATGCTTCAGCCATTTCTGTTCTTCTGTTGAAAGAAATGGATGTATCTTGTCGTAAACGGAATTATGATAGTCGTTTAACCAAGCTTTTTCTTGCTTTGAGAGCAGATTTGTATCAATGGCATCCAAATCAATTGGAACATATGTGAGATATTCAAATTTTAAGAATGCACCGTATTCATTTTGTTTCCATTTAGTACAAAGAAGCTCATTCTCGATACGGATACCAAACTGGTGATCAAGGTAAATGCCTGGTTCATCGGTTGTAATCATGCCTGGCATTAAAATTGCATCTAAGTTTGTTTTTGTTACGCGGTAACGGAAGTTGTTTGGTCCTTCGTGGACACTTAATACATGTCCGACACCGTGTCCGGTTCCGTGTCTGAAATCAATGCCCATTTCCCACATCGGCTCTCTCGCGAGACAGTCTAAGTTGCTTCCGCGACACCCTGCTAAAAACTTCGCATTTGCCAGATGAAGCATGGAGCGGAGGACGGTAGTAAACATAGCACGTTCTTTGTCTGAAAGTGGTCCCATGGCAAATGTTCTTGTGATGTCGGTTGTGCCATCAAGGTAATGTCCGCCGGAATCTACGAGAAGAAGTCCTTTTGGCTCGATTGTCGCATTCGATTCTTCGGTAGCAGTGTAGTGGACGATTGCAGCATTTGCTCCATAAGCAGAGATGGTTTCAAAGCTTAAGTCAAGGGCGAGCTCGTCACTTAAACGTAGCTTGTCGATGTAATCAGCGACTTCGATTTCGGTGAGGTTGCGTTTTTTGATTTCATGTTTTAGCCAGTACATGAATTTTGTCATGTAAACAGCATCTCGTAAATGACAGGCTTTGGTATTTTTAATTTCTGTGTCATTCTTTATGATCTTTGCCTGTGTGGTATATTTCTGACCAGGAATCTGTCTTAGTTCTCTACTTAGTGACTGATAGCCATAGAAGTTTAAATCAGACTGATCCATCAAAATCTTCTTGCCTTTTAGCAAACCTAAAAATGTGTAAAATGAATCATAGTCCTGGATTTCGATGTTCGCTTCTTTTAGGTAATTAGCTGTTTCTTCGCTCACAGCTTCTTTTTGAAGGAATAAAATGGCTGTTTCAAGATCGATATAAGCATAAGCGAGAAATACCGGTGTGCAGGCTACGTCATGACCACGAAGGTTAAATAACCAGGCGATATCGGTAAGTCCATTTAACACCTGACAGTCGGCGTTGTGTTTTTTTAAATAATCGCGGTAGCTTTTTAGTTTTTCGGTTACCGATGTGCCTGCATATTTTGCCTCAAATGGGTTAATGCTCTTGCAGGAGCGCTTTGGAGCGTCGGTCCAGATTTCGTGAACTAAATCGATATCGATTCGCATTCGGCGGTTTTTACCTGCTAATTTTCTTCGAAGTCCCATGCAAAAAGCAGTGCTGTAGAGTTTTCCGTTAAAGGCCAATGTTGTGCCTTCTCCCATCTCCCTGGAGAGAAAATCCGGGATGGATAAAACACCGGCTGTGCCGTCTTTCATAAGTGTGATCTCTGACCCTTCGAGTTCTTTTTCTGCCTGAAGATAGTAACGACCATCGGTCCATAACCAGGCTGAATCTTTTGATACAAGTAACGTGCCTGCAGATCCGGTGAATCCGGATAAATATTCGCGACATTTAAAATAGTCGCTTACGTATTCTGAATTATGATCATCGGAGGTTGGAACGAGGTAAAAATCAATTTCCTGCTCGCTCATTTTCTCCTGTAAAAGTACAATTTCTTTTTTCAAAATGGTATCCTCCTTGTTTATCCATCTTTATTTTATAGGATATTGTTCTGTTTCGCAATTATTGATATATGTTTACCAGTGGTAAAAAATATTCTTGACACGATTGGTTTACCAGTGGTATACTTATTACCATAAAGGGGGACTTTACAATGCCAGGCAAGAAACCACTCTATGTAAGAATCAGTGAAGAATTATTAGACAAATATGGACATCTAGATTACTATTCTCCACTCCCGGGAGAACGTGAGCTTTGTGATGTGTTTCATACCAGCCGTCCGACGATTCGTAAGGCGGTAAATCTCTTAGAAGAAGATGGAAAAATCGTCAGACTTCAGGGTAAGGGGACATTTTTTGTTGGAGAAAAGACACATATTGCTCATGAAACGAACAAAGTAATCGGTTTTTACAACGATCTTCGTCTTCAGGGGAAAAAGACAAACTCAAAAGTTCTTTTGCAGAATATGGAAAAGGCAGATGCATTTATTGCACAGCAGCTTGAAATTGAAGAAGGAGAGCTTGTGTTCCATTTAGAACGTCTCCGTTATATCGATGGAGAATTATATAATTTGACCAATTCTTATCACCCTGTGAAATATTTTCCAGAGCTTTATAAAGAAGATTATTCAGAAACCTCTCTTTATGATACCTTTGAGAAGATGGGTGTATTTATCAAAAATATGAGACAGGTGTTAGAGGTGAAGCCTGCCGATGAATATGAAGCAATTCATCTGGGCATTAAAGAAGGCGAACCGATCAGTCTTCGTTCCTGTGTAACTTACGATCTCGATGACCGAATCATTGAGTATGTACAGATTAAAACACAGGCTTATAAAACAAAGTTTGAAATCATGGTTAACCGCTATTAATAATCATGATGAACATATACATAATGAAATTATTTTAAAAGAGGAGAACTTATTATGAATGAAATTTTAAACATGGCCATCAACGATATGGCAGGCACAAGTTTCGACTGTAGCTGTGGAGAACATCATACATTTGACGTTAAGCATATCTCCATGGGTAAAGGCGTTTTACCAGACTTATTAAAGTTTGCAGAACCATTTAAAGGTCAGCCAGTAACAATGATCAGCGACAACCACACATTTGACGCTGCAGGAAGCCGTGTATTAAAAATGATGGATGAAGCAGGATTTGACGTAAACAGCCATACATTCCAGACAGGCGACGGCATCTTAATTCCAGATGAAGGTGTTGTAGGACGCGTACTTATGGAACTTCGTCCAAATACAGGTTTAATCGTATCCGTTGGTTCCGGTACATTAAATGACACAGCAAAATACGTATCTGCAAGAACAGGTATCCCATATATCATCGTATGTACAGCTCCATCTATGGACGGTTACTTAGCAGACGGTGCTCCACTTATTAAAGCAGGAAGAAAGATTTCCTTCGTAGCTACTCTTCCATACGCTGTAGTAGGTGATACAGATATTATGAAAGAAGCTCCAATGCACTTAATCCACGCTGGTTTTGGTGACTGCTTAGGTAAATTAACAGCTTTAGCTGACTGGTACCTTGCAAGAGAAATCGCTGGCGATAAATGCTGTGAAACTTGTGTAACATTAGTTCAGAGAGCTTTAGATAAGTTAATCGCAAATGTTGAAGGTATTGCAAAACGTGAAGACGAAGCAATCCTTGCATTAATCGAAGCATTAAACTTAACAGGTGTAACAATGGCATTAGTTGGAATTTCTCGTCCAGCTTCCGGAGCAGAACATATGCTTAGCCACTTCTGGGAAATGGACTTCATCGCAAGAAACAAATTCCCTGAATTACATGGTATCAAAGTAGGTATCGCTACACCAATCA
>JAZUED010000156.1:0-2408 GCA_045640005.1 Candidatus Fimousia sp. | reverse complement strand
TTAAAAGATTGGATGAACACACTTGGACAGTATGCTGTGCCAATGTTAAGACAGCAGAAATTCCTGCAGATATGTCAAAGAAAATCCGTGCATCAATTCTCTTTGCCGGTCCGCTTATTGCAAGAATGGGTAAGGCTATCATGATGCCTCCTGGAGGAGACGTTATCGGCCGCCGTCGTCTTGATACTCACTTTCTGGCTTTGACAGAACTTGGTGCCAGGGTTGATATCGATGGAAAATTCATCTTTACTGCAAATAAGCTTGTAGGCGATGATCTGTTCCTTGACGAAACATCTGTAACAGCAACAGAAAATGCCCTTATGGCTGCCGTTCTTGCAGAAGGTAAAACTACAATCACAAATGCAGCTTCTGAACCACACGTTCAGGACCTTTGTAATATGCTTAATGCCATGGGTGCAAAAATCACCGGCATCGGAAGCAACATTCTTTACATTGAAGGCGTTAAAAAACTTCATGCCTGCGAATTTGAAATCGGTCCTGACTATATGGAAATCGGTTCTTACATCGGACTTGCAGCTGCAACAAAAGGTTCAATCCGTATCGAAAAAATCAAACCTGAAGATATGCGTCCTCTACGCATTGCATTCAGCAAGCTGGGAATCCGCTGGACAATCGACGGCGATGCCCTTGAAGTAGCGCAGGGCCAGGAACTTAAAGTTAATACAGACCTTGGCGGCCAGATTCCAAAAATTGACGACATGCCATGGCCTGGGTTCCCACCAGATTTGACAAGTATCATGACTGTTGTTGCAACACAGGTTGACGGCAACGTTCTCATTTTTGAAAAAATGTTCGAATCCCGCATGTTCTTCGTAGATAAGCTTATCAGCATGGGGGCCCGCATCACTCTTTGTGATCCACACCGCGCATTGGTTTCAGGACCAAGCGACCTTCACGGCGATCATCTTGTATCTCCTGATGTCCGCGCCGGAATGGCAATGGTAATCGCAGCCTTAGCCGCTCACGGTGAAAGCCGCATCAGCAAAGTTTACCAGATTGAACGCGGATACGAAAATCTTGTTGAACGCCTTCAGTCACTGGGCGCTCATATCAAGCGCGTTGAAGTTTAGTGAAGATTTTTATCAGATAGGAGAGAGTTAAAATGAAAACAGTAATCATTCACGGTCAGAGTCACAAAGGTTCAACTTACAATATTGCACACCAGCTGGCAGAAAAAATCGGTGGCGAGATTACAGAATTCTTTTTACCGGAAGATTTCGGGGAATTCTGTCGTGGATGCAACAACTGTTTCAACGTAAGCGAAAAAAAATGTCCCCACTATAAAAAGCTTTCTCCAATTACAGCCGCAATGGACGAAGCAGATGTCATAATTCTTGCAAGCCCTGTTTATGTATATCATGCAACCGGCGCAATGAAAGCTTTTCTTGACCATTACGGATCTCGATGGATGGTTCACAGCCCGGAACCATCCATGTTCAAAAAACAGGCAGTATGTATCAGCACAGCTGCCGGTGCGGGAATGTCTTCTACAAACAAAGATATGGCAGACAGCCTTTTTTACTGGGGCGTTGCAAAAATCTATAAGTTCGGAATGGCTGTTGCAGCTACCGATTTTGACAGCATAAGTGAAAGCAAAAAGAAAAAAATCGAGAGTGTAACTTCTTCAATCGCTAAAAATATCATCCGCCGCGCACCAAAAGTAAAGCCTGGATTAAAAACCCGTGCATTCTTTTTCATCATGCACCTGATGCAGAAAAACGGCTATAACCCAAAAGACGTACAGCACTGGAAAGATCACGGCTGGACAGAAAAAGCCCGTCCGTGGAAGTAAATCCTGTCTCGGATTTATTTCTCATACCTTCCATATTCCTTCTAAATTCCTCATAAAACCTCAATAAACATTGACAACACTAGGCTTGCAAAGGTATATTTTAGTATTATGACATCAAACGAACTTAGAACAAAATATATCGAATTTTTTAAGTCAAAGGGTCATGCAGAAATCTCTGGACAGTCATTGATTCCAGAAAACGACCCATCAGTATTGTTTACAACAGCCGGAATGCATCCGCTTGTTCCTTATTTGCTCGGCGAAAAACATCCAGCCGGAACTCGTCTTACTGACTACCAGAAATGTGTACGTACAGGTGATATCGACGAAGTAGGGGATCCATCACACCTTACATGTTTCGAAATGCTTGGAAACAGGTCACTTGGTGACTACTTCAAAAAAGAATCAATCGCATTCTCATATGAATTCCTTACATCTAAAGACTGGCTTGGCCTTGATCCAAAAATGATTTCAGTAACAGTTTTCGCAGGTGATGAAAACGCACCTCGTGACGAAGATGCTGCAAATTTCTGGAAGGCAGTAGGAATGCCTGAAGATAAAATCGCATATCTTCCAGCAAGCGACAACTGGTGGG
>JAZUED010000155.1:0-3496 GCA_045640005.1 Candidatus Fimousia sp. | reverse complement strand
GCATCCGCTCTTTCTTCCGCAATCGTGCCAAATATTTCCGGAAACTATGCCGTTGGTAACATGGAAGAGCTCAACAAATCCATTACCAGCGCAATTAAATTAAATATGTTAGTGATGATTCCTTGTGCAGTTGGCCTTACCGTGCTTGCAGACCCAATCATTCACTTATTATTCCCAACCGCAACCGCACTTGGCGGAAAACTCTTAATGATCGGATCCGTAACTGTTGTATTCTACGGCTTATCCACATTAAGTAACGGTATCTTACAGGGCCTTGGCAAGATGAACGTACCAGTAAAGAATGCCGGAATCGCGGTTATTATTCAGGCAATTGTACTCGTGCCATTATTACATTTTACAAATTTAGAAGCATACGCACTCGTTATCGTAATGATCGTATTCTCTCTCATCATGTGTGTTCTTAACTCCATGGCAATCACAAAATATGCCGGATATCATCAGGAATACGCAAAAACATTTGTAAAACCATTCTTAGCAGCAGTCGTAATGGGTGCGGCAGCATTTGTAACCTATTATGCAACACACATCGTGACCGTTCACATCGGAAATTATGTGGGAAATGCACTCTCCTGCATGATCGCTATTGCAGTGGCTGTGGCAGTTTACGCAGTTGGCGTGTTAAAGACAAATGCGGTCACAGAAGAAGAGCTTTATTCCATGCCTAAAGGAAGAGCTCTCGTTCGTATTTGCAAGAAGGCACATTTACTTTAGGAAAATGATTTTGTGCGAGCGTCAGTCGACCAAAGAATGACGCCACGTAATATAAGGAGTCCGCAATGATCTATGATGTAATCATCGTCGGGGGCGGGGCTGCCGGAATGATGGCTGCCATCACTGCCGCTGAACAAGGACAAAAAGTAATTATAATAGAAAAGATGCCTCGTCTCGGCAAAAAACTGCTTGCGACAGGCAATGGAAGATGCAATTTCACCAATTCTTACATGGATGACGACTGCTATCGTGGCGGCAAGAAGGATTTTATCTATACTGCACTAGATCAGTTCACCTATGAGCAGACAATCGAATTTTTCGAAAATCTTGGCATTGCCTGTGTAGCAAAAGATGGGTATTATTATCCCCTTTCCAATCAGGCAGCAACGATTGCAGACGGTCTTGCATACAAAATTGCAAGCCTCGGCATTGAAGTAAGATTAGAAACGACCGTGACTGGTGCGAAGAAGCAAAAAGATAAATTTGTAGTAAACACCAATAAGGGAAATGTTCACGGACGCAATTTACTCATCACAACAGGTGGGAAGGCACAGGAGAAGCTTGGAAGTGACGGCTTTGGCTATACACTAGCAAAAAGCTTTGGCCACAAAATCGTAAAACCATTCCCAACCCTTACTGCTTTAAAGGTGAAAGAGCATCCACTTAAGAATGCATCCGGTGTTCGTTGCCAGTGTGCGATGACAGTAACCGGAAAAGGAAGAAAATACGAAGAAAAAGGTGAGTTACAGCTCACAAAATATGGCATTTCCGGGGTTATGGTTTTCCAATTAAGCCGATTTGTCATTGAAGAATTGCAACGCGTGGGAAGCCCGAGGGTTACACTCGACTTTCTTCCATATATAGAGGATGGTTCATTATTCTATGATCAGATGCAAACCATATCCTTCTATAAAACAACCGTGCAGTGGCTCGAAGGCTATCTGCCAGCAAAACTCGCAGCGGAAATCGTAAGACTTTCCGGTGTGAAAACAAACAAGAAAACAACAGACCTTAATCAGGATGAATATAAAAGAATCTGGAACAATCTGAAAAAATTGCCGATGAAGGTAAATGGTTATAACGATTTTGATCAGGCACAGGCGACAGCCGGCGGAGTCTCTTTAAAACAGATTTCCCCATACACCATGGAATCAGAAATCGTAGAAGGCCTCTACTTCGCAGGCGAAGTCGTAGATGTGGACGGCACCTGTGGCGGCTACAACCTTCAGTGGGCATGGACCTCCGGATATCTTGCAGGAAGGAGCTTTTTATGATCCGACTTTCACAGATCAAACTTCCGGTAAAACATAATAAAAATGATATCGATCAAATCATCAAAAAAAAGCTGGGGCTTAAAAAAGTTCCAGCTTATAAAATGGTAAAACAATCCATCGACGCACGTAAAAAGAACGACATTCAGGTCATTTACACGGTAGAGATGTCTCTTCCAAACGAAGAACGTTTCGTAAAACGTTGTAAACAGGCAGCAATCGTGAAAACGAAAAAGTACGAGCTGCCAGCTTGCGGCGAAGAACCATTAAATAAACGACCAATCGTTGTCGGCATGGGACCGGGCGGCCTCTTTGCAGCTTATCAGCTTGCAAAAGCGGGGTATGCACCAATCGTCATTGAACGAGGAGAAGCGGTTGATGAACGTGCTGCGACAGTAGAGCATTTCTGGAAAACCGGCGAGCTTAACAAAGAATCGAATGTACAGTTTGGTGAAGGCGGTGCAGGCACATTCTCCGACGGGAAGCTCAATACCTTAGTCAAAGATAAATTTGCTAGAAATACCTATGTGCTCGATACTTTCGTAGAACACGGTGCGCCAGAGGATATCCTGTATACAAACAAACCACATATCGGAACCGACGAGCTTCGTGGTGTCGTGCGAAATATGCGAGAAAGCATCATCGCCATGGGTGGCGAGGTACGATTTGGCACAAAGCTTACCGATATTGTAGTAGAAAATGGAATAATTACAAAAATTCAGACAAATAATTCCGACTGGATGGAGTGTGGACCGGTGATTTTAGCAATCGGCCACTCCGCGAGGGATACATTTGAATTACTTTATAATAGAAGAATCCCGATGGAGCCAAAGCCATTTGCAATCGGCGTCCGCGTGGAGCATCCAAGAACCATGATTAACGAATCCCAGTATGGCGTGGGTTATCCGGAAAGATATCTTCCAACCGCGGCTTACAAATTAACAGCCAAGGCGGCAAACGGCAGAAGTGTCTACTCTTTCTGTATGTGTCCAGGCGGCTATGTGGTAAATGCTTCCTCCGAGGATCATCGTCTTGTGGTAAACGGGATGAGTAATCACGACCGTATGGCCCAAAATTCAAATTCTGCGATTATCGTAAATGTAACGCCAGAGGATTTTGGATCCGATCACGTGCTGGCCGGCGTAGAATTCCAGCGTAAATGGGAAGAAAAAGCATTTGCCGAAGGGCGCGGAAAAATCCCGGTGCAGTTATTTAAAGATTTTGAAGAAAATGTCGCATCCACCGAATATGGCGAAATTATGCCATGTCAAAAAGGGGACCACAATTTTGGGAACCTGAATAATTGTTTGCCAGATTATGTGGCGGATGCTATAATAGACGGGTTGTATCAGTTTGACAAAAAGATTGCGGGCTACGCAAGATGCGACACCATTCTTTCCGGTGTCGAATCTAGAACATCCTCGCCGGTACGAATCGTTCGTGGGGAGCATTTTACAAGCGAAGTGGATAACCTTTATCCATGTGGAGAAGGG
>JAZUED010000154.1:0-6486 GCA_045640005.1 Candidatus Fimousia sp. | reverse complement strand
ATTGCCGGCGCGGCATTCATTGTATTCCAATAAACTATTTTTCACTCATTCCAGTAATACCGAATGCAGCTGGTCCACTGTGTGTGGATACTACACTTCCAGTCTGAACCCAGCGAACCTTTTCAAATCCAAGGCTCTTTGTGTATTCCATTAATTCTGCCTTTAAGTCTTCCGGAAGACGTGGGGAGAAGATGAGCATTACATAATCCTTGCAAAGATTGTGTTCTTCGGTAAAATCCTTGATTAATTTCTTAGAAACCTTTGCCATCTTACCACGATATTTTTTCTTGGCAATCAGATATCCATCATCGATTTCGATGAGCGGATTTAAGGAAAGGATTTTTGCTCCTAAATAAGCAGCGTTGCTTACACGGCCACCTGCTCTTAAATATTCAAGGTCTCCAGGGAAGAAGCCCATGTGTGTGCGGGAACGGATTTCTGTCGCATAATTGATGATGTCATCCACAGATGCAGATTCATTTGCCTCGATATACTGGGCAACCTTTTCGATGACGAATGCCTGGCCTGCGGAAGCGAATTTTGTGTCAAATGCAACGATATAGTCACGGTCTTCCATGGCATTTAATCCGCACTGGTAGCTTACGGTTGTTACCGCAGAATACGCAAGATAAAGAATTGTGCTTTCTGGATGCTCTGCGTGGATTTTGTCATACACCTGCTCGAAGTCGTACATGTTCGTGCCGGCTGTCTGAGGAAGCTGCTTTGTTTTTTCATAATATTCGAAGATATCTGTGACAGGAAATGTTCCGTCGTCTTTCGTCACATCTCCAAAGGAAACGTGCATAGGTACTGTATAGATTCCATATTTGTCGATGAGATCCTGTGGAACGTCACCGCCGGTTTCTGCTAAAATGATATATTTTTTCATAATTTTAAACTCCTTTTATTCACTTTCTCTATCATAACATAGTTTTGAAAACTATGTACATATATATTAATTAATATATTTTCAAAATAATAGATTATGAATAAATTTATCTGACAAATAAGCGGAAATCTCTTGAAAAAAGAGATTTCAGATAGTAAAATTGATTCACTTATTCAGATGGGAAACGGTAGGAGGAAAAGATATGGGAACAAATACATTGAAGGAAAAGATTACATTTAACAAAGCAGATACCGAAGTTTATGCAAAAACCTACTTTTTTATCAAAGGTTATGCAACAGGTGTAGGCCTTCCACAGACCTTGATTGCCCTTGCGCTTGCAAGACGTCTTCACGAAGGTCAGTATAGAAAGGATGGATCTCCATATCTTATTCATCCATTAAAAGTGTGCAGCACACTCATTTCTTATAACGTTCGTGATGATGCGACACTTGCAGCAGCACTTTTACATGACGTGTTAGAAGATTGCATGGACAAGCTTCCACAGGGTGGGATTGAGCTTTATACAGAATATAACTTAGACAAAGAAGTTTATGACATTGTAAGCTTACTTACAAAACACTCTGGAATGAGTGATGACGAATTATGTGAACATTTTGAAACCATGTTACATAATGAAAAAGCCTGTATGATCAAATTAAGTGACCGTCTTCACAACAGCGGTACACTTTATGCATTAAAGCCGGAAAAAATCAAAAAATATGTACGTGAAACCGATGATTTCCTGCTTCCCATAGCTTCCTACTGTGTAAATTATTATCCGGAACATGCCAATATGTTCAGCATTTTAAAGAGCAGCATTAGAAGCATGAACCGCGCGATGTCAATCATGATTGATAAATTTACAGGAGAACAGGCTTAAAAGTATATGGATACGAAACAAAAACTTGGACCGCTGATGATGCTATGTGCTTCGGTCTGCTTTGCCGGTGGAGGCGCAGCCCTGAAGTTCATTCCTTGGAATGCACTTGCCATCAACGGTGCAAGAAATTTAATTGCGATGGGGATATTTGGACTATATATGCTCATCACAAAGCACAAATTAAAAGTGAATACAACAGTACTTGCCGGAGCAGGCTGTTCTTTTGGCGTAACGACCTTGTTCGTCATTGCCAATAAACTCACAACAGCAGGCAATGCGATTATCCTTCAATTTACTTGTCCGGTGTGGATTATCATCCTCATGTTTTTGTTTTTTCATCAAAAACCGGATAAATTCCAGATTGCGACCATTTTTGTCGTTTTCGCCGGCATCCTATGCTTCTTTTTCGACAGCATTTCCGGAGGTGGCTTTTTAGGAAATGTGATTGCCATCTTGTCTGGGGCTTTCTATGCGGGAGTATTTATGCTAAATCAGTTTGAGCGTGGGGATGCGATTTCATCCCTCTTTCTTGGACAGTTGATCAGTGGTTTGTTACTAAGTCCACTCGTTTTGCGGGAAAACGATTTTTCACAGCCGGTCATTTTGGCAGTACTATTTCTCGGAGTGGTGCAGGTTGGCCTTGCATACCTTCTATTTTCTTATGGTACAAAATACACCCATCCAGTTACAGCAAGCCTGATCAATGGGGTTGAGCCGATACTTAATCCAATTATCGTAGCCGTGATGTTTGGCGAGGTACTTTCAAAGATGTCACTGATCGGTGCATTTATTGTTATCGGTACGGTTTTGATTTATAATATATTCCATAAAGAATCCTAGATTCGTTTTGTATTTTGCGAGGAGATTATTATGGCATTTAAACTTTTTGGAAAGAAAAATAAATACACGGGGGCAGATATTTCTGTGCCGGATCCAAAGCCGGTCATGGGAATTACGAAGATGATGCTTCCTTTGATTGCACGTGATTTTCCGGGATTTTCCTGGGATGAATGGAAGATTCGCTGCGAAGATATGTTGTTAGAATATCTCTCCGGCTTTTCAAATGAGCAGATGAATGAATTTGCTTATGTTTCTGAAAATTTGAAACGTGAGATTCAGAGAATATTAGAGCAGAATATCAACGAAGGCGTGATCGTTCGTTATGAGAACCTTCGTCTATATCAGACAGAAATCATTAAATATGAAAAAGAGGGAGATGTCTGCGTGATTCAGATGAAGACATCCGTTACCTTTATCTATTCTGCGAATTATCCTCGCGAGGTATTTGATATTCCGACAGAGCGTCTGTATGTGATGGAACTTCGTTACCGCGAGGTTCCAGAAACACATGGAGAAGTGAGCAAGATTGTGTTAGATCGCTAGAGATTGTGGGGAAATGCTATGTCGCTGGTTGGAATTTTCCGAGCCAAGGATGGAATCACTGCATTGGTGGATTCTAAGGGTTCGATTGAATTAAATAAAGGAAAGCTTGAAGAACATGTTGGTCGCATTCCAGAAAAGCTTCATCCATTTGCAAATGGTATTCTCGTCAATTGTGGTGCCATTGGTATTCATGTGGAAAATGAGGCAACACTATTTGCACGAACGATTCCAATTGAGCAGATTATTCGTTTATATTTAGCAAAGCATCACACCAT
Organism: Candidatus Fimousia sp.; assembly: GCA_045640005.1. Lineage (GTDB taxonomy): Bacteria > Bacillota > Clostridia > Lachnospirales > Lachnospiraceae > Fimousia. Next base: position 3,059 of record JAZUED010000154.1, on the reverse strand, counting down.
TGACGCAGCATTTTTTCAGGAGCTTTTGACGAAGATGAATACGAGCCCGCTCAATCGTGAGCCGGTGTATTTTGTGGTTGGACGAAAAATCTGGGACGGGAAGTATCAGATTGAATATCATAAAATGGGATATGATTATTATGCCATGAAGATTGGTGCGCCGACCGACACTTGCTTCGTTTATGGGACAGATGAGTATGTGCGTGATTTTCGAGCTTTGGATTATAGCGATTATCGTGATCAGGTGGCAGATCTTCAAAAGTTTACCGCAGCCAAGCTTACTGAGCTCATTGCACAATATGATAAAGAATTAGATTATAACCCGGTTGGGGGACCAGTAAAATCCTATATATTAAGATAAAAATATAGCCGTATCAGGTAGAAATATTATCTGATACGGCTTGTTTGATTTATAGAAATTTCTTCTAAATTTCTATAAATCAAACACCCTCCAGGGGATGCACACTCGCGCGTTATGTAGATGTCGCTATGCGACCGCGCTCGGTGCGAGAGTTTCGCGAGCGAAACTCTTTTTAAAAAAAATTAGAATTCAATCCCTGCATTTTTTCTTGCTTTTTCGAGAACGCCGACAACGATGACGGATTCATTTAAGAATTCGTGTGCAGTCGCATAGTCTTTTTCGTCGATGACGCGTGCAAAGTCTGTGAATTCCTGAGTCATGCGGTGGAATACTTCTGGTGCGTCAAATGTTTCTGTAATGGTTGCGCGTACCATAGCACCGGCTGCGTCTCGAACCTTTTCTTTTACATTTTCATCTACGTAAATTGTGGTAAGCTTTGATGCAATGTTAGGCTTGCTGTTGATTTCCATATACCCTTTTTCGCCCTGCATAATAATATGTCCTGGACTGTCGGAATCCTTGGTTCCGGTACAAACGGCAGTAAATCCGTCGTAAACAAGAATTAAAGTGCCGGAAGTGTCGATTCCATTTGGCCCGATGTTTGGATAGTAGATGGCATCATTTGGCTCGCCAAATAAAGCAACGCAGTAGTGAATGTTGTAAACGTTGATATCATATAAAGCGCCGCCGTAGTATTCGCGGTCAAAGGAATGTGCAATATCACCCGCAAGATAGTCGTCGTAACGGCTAGAGTACTGGGAATAGTTGCAAAGAGCCATTCGCATGTTGCCAAGCTTTTCTACATTCTTTTTCATTTCATAAAATACTTCGTTGTGGAGCACGGTTACTGCTTCAAAAATAAATAATTTTTCTCTTTCAGCGATTTCCTGAAGCTCTTTTGCTTCATCATAGAAGCCAGTAAATGGCTTTTCTAAGATGACATTCTTGCCATGTAATAAGGCTTCTTTTGCATATGGATAGTGGGCGCTGTTGATGAGCCCGATGTATACGGTGTCCGCAGCAGTTTCTGCAAGCAGCTGCTGATAGTCTGTGTAGATTTCTGGAATGCCATATTCTGCAGCAAATGCTTCTGCCTTGGCTTTGCTGTGTGGTCGTGCAAAAATCGCGGTTTTTTCGATTGTTTCTACTGGTGTGATGGCATGAAGTGCATCAGCTACAATCTTACCTGTTCCGATGAAAGCAAGTTTCATAATATAATACCCTCCTGTGAAATTTCGTTTCAATCCGATTGTACATGATGAGTGGCTAAAGTGTCAACAAAATAGTATAATTATAGGAGACGGAAAATGTGTTGTTCCGAATTGGGATGCACATGGATTATGATTGAAGACGATAAAGCGTGATAGAAAGTAGAAAGAATTATGGAATATGAACACATCGTCCATCCATTTGGACCATTGTATAACAGCGAATCAAGGGTATTGATCCTCGGAAGTCTGCCTTCCGTGAAATCAAGAGAAGCAAATTTCTTCTATGGTCATCCAAGAAATCGCTACTGGCCATTAATTGCGAAATTATTTGACGAGCCAGTGCCTGAAACCATTGAAGAGAAGAAGGCACTTGTTTTAAAGCATCATATTGCGATGTGGGATGCGATTTATGCCTGTGATATTAAGGGTTCTTCCGACAGTAGCATCAAGAATGTGGAACCGACGGATCTTGGACAGATTATTGCGAACTCTAAAGTTACCCACGTGTTTTGCAATGGAAAAACGTCATGGAAGTATTATCATAAATATCAGGAAAAGGAACTGGGAATCAAGGCGGTAGCTCTTCCATCGACCAGTCCGGCAAATGCTGCGTGGCAGCTTGATCGTTTGATGACGGAGTGGAAAGTGGTAAAAGAGGTATGTGAAACGACAGATTTTTAGAATCTGTATTACGATAAAATTGGTTTTTAGATGGAGCTTTGAATATGGCAAAACATAAAATTGGTGTCATCTCTGACACACACAACAAGTTAAGAAAAGAAGTGCTGGAGCATTTATCAGGATGTGAGCTGATTCTCCATGCGGGTGACATTTGCAAACCGGAGATGATTCGTGATTTTAACCGCGGAAAGTCTGTCCGACAGGTGGCAAGACGCCATGGGATTAGTGAAGAACTTGCCGATCAGGTGTGTCGCATGGTCGTGACCCATCCAGGAATTGGGCCGGATGGCGTGATGAAGAGACTGGGGATATAGATGTAGAGATGCCAACGGAGCCGTGGCAAGTCTTTAAGATATTTGAATTGAATTATTTTTGATTTTGGACATGTAAGCGGAATGGACTGACATGTCCTTTTGTTCGCCTCGAATAATCAGACAAATCAAATATATTATACAAAAAAACTAAAAATAAGTATTGACAAAATGATATAGTGTGATTATAATGAAGACATAAACAAAAAAGAACACAGTTTCTAATAAAAAAATAAGACTAGGAGGACGGACCACCAGCTTAATTAATTTTTTATCCAAAACTATAAAATCCCGGAGGTACAATCCAATGAAATAACTACCATTCCAGTATTAATTCTTTAATAATCTGGACACGACAACAAATCAATAGAAAGTGAGGTTATATAGTGACACTTCTAGAAATTCATTAGTAGACCATCTAATTAGAATAATTAATTAGATGGTCTTTTTATGTTGTATAGAAAACTACGATTCTACATAATTTTTCTTATATCC
>JAZUED010000153.1:0-5790 GCA_045640005.1 Candidatus Fimousia sp. | reverse complement strand
GTGTACGTTAGCACGTGTATCTGTAACGATAGAACCCTGGTTAAGTGTTGGTAAGATACGAGACTTCATTTCGCCGCTCTTTGTTGTAAATGTAGAAGATAAGCAGATGAAGGACTTACCACCTTTAGAAGCGTAAGCACCAAGTACGAAGTCTAACTGTCCGCCAGCACCAGAGATGTGTTTAAGACCAGCAGATTCAGCGTTAACCTGACCAAATAAGTCAATATCAACAGCGTTGTTGATAGAGATGAAGTTGTCAAGCTGAGCAACTGTTCTGAAGTCGTTTGTGTAGTTAACTGGAGCAGACATACATTCAGGGTTGTTGTTTAAGTAGTCATATAATTTCTTTGTACCAGCTGCAAATGCGTATACCTGACGACCTTTGTCTAAGTTTTTCTTAGCACCAGTGATTTTGCCAGCTTTCGCAATGTCAACAAATGCATCTACGTACATTTCTGTATGAACACCTAAGTCTTTTAAGTCGGATTCAGCGATCATGGAACCTACTGTGTTAGGCATACCACCGATACCGAGCTGTAAACAAGCACCATTAGGGATATCTTCAACGATTAATTTAGCAACTGCTTTATCAACATCTGTTGGAGGAGCACCAGCACCCATTTCTGCTACAGGTGGGTTGTCGCCTCCAACGATCATGTCTACTTTGGAAATGTGTACGCCTTCTCCGAAACCGCCAAGACAACGAGGAAGATTTTCATTAACTTCTACGATTACTGTTTCGCATCTTTCAAGCATTGCTGCAAGGTGAGAAGCGTTAGGACCAAAGTTGAAGTAACCATGTTCGTCCATAGGTGTTACCTGGAACATAGCAACGTCAGTTTTGTCGATGCAGTTACGATAGTAGCTTGGTAATTCAGAATAACGGATTGGGTTGTAGAAAGAGAATCCTTTTGCAATCCATTTTCTTTCTAAACCAGACATATGCCAGGAGTTCCATGTTAAATGTGCAGCTGGGTCTTCGACCTGAGAGATTGCTAAAGGCCACATGATGATACCGCCACGGAAATATAAATCCTCTAATTCATCAATTCTTGCTGCAAGAGCCTGGTCAAGTTTGATTGGAGTATTCACGCACCATCCATAATCAATATGATCACCAGACTTAACAACTTTAACAGCTTCTTCTGCACTAGTCAGTTTTTTCTGATATTCGCTTGCATAACTCATAAGTCATTACCTCCTAAATTTTCATAAAATACTCACGAAATAAAATAATTCCTACATTCTTTTTTCGCTTTTTGATTGCGCCTGCCAAACGCAATTTTTGGTTGTTTGTGTGAATTCGTTAAAGTATTAACATGATTAAAATATATCATCATTTCTGCGAAAAGTAAAGCATTATAGCGATTGTATTGTATTTTGTGCATAAACATTTTACGATTGCATCTTGCATCATCATATGTAAAATTATAGAATATGATAGTCAGGCAAATGCCTCGTTCATGGGGTGGGTTTGTCATAAAAATTGATGTATACAATAGCATTTAATATAGAAGTTTGGAGTTAAGAAAATATGGAAAAATCAAAGAAAATCAAAATTGGAGGCGGAATTGCCGTTCTCGTTTTAGCAGCCTATTTAGGCGGTGCTTACTATTATAATAGTCACTTTTTGAAAAATACGACCATCAATGGTATGGATTGTTCCGGGAAAACGGTTGCTCAGGTAGAAAAAGCCATGGAAGAGAACGTATCCGGGTATCATTTGACAATCTCCGAAAGAGAAGATTTAAGTGATGAAGTTGTAGGTAAAGACATCAAACTTACTTATTTAAATAATGATGTCATTAAAGAGCATAAAGCAAGCCAGAATGCATTTGCCTGGCCGGTAGCATTCTTTAGCAAAAGTGAACCTGTCGTTTTAGAAACATGTTCCTATGACGAAAAAGGATTAGATAATGTGATCGGTGCATTTGCCGCTGTGGATAAAAAGAATGTAACAAAGCCGGTGTGTGCATATCCTGAATACAAGGGCGAGGGCAAATACAAGATTGTAAAAGAAGTAGAAGGAAACCAGTGCGACAAGAAAAAATTAAAAGAAGCAGTGGTAACATCCATTTTAGGTGGAAGCGAAGCGCTTGATTTAGATGAAGCAGGTGTTTATAAGGAACCAGCATTTAGAAAAGATGATCAGGAAATCAAAGATTTGAAGGCTTCCATGGAAAAAATGGTGAATAAGACTTTGACTTATGATTTCTCCGATCGTTATGTGGCACCGAATAAGTTTGCGGATGACTTCAAGGACGGCAAATTTACAATTGATGCCGATACATTGTCTAAATTTGTGACAATCAAGAAGGACCATGTGACAGCAGCGGTTGACAAAAAAGCGCTTGATCAGTGGCTTACCGATCTTGCAAGTGATACAAATACCATTTATCGTGCAAGAAAATTCGTTTCCCACTCTGGCAAGCAGATTGTTGTTCCTGCAGGTGGACCATATGGCTGGCAGATGAGTGTAACAAAAGAAATCAAAGAAGTATCCAAGTTTTTAAAGAGTGGAGAAAGTGTTGAGCGTAAACCAATTTATGCGCAGGAAGCAGCAACCGGAACGTATGGAAAGATGAATGATATTCCGGATTCCTACGCAGAAGTCGATCTTTCTTCCCAGACCGTTTATATTTATAAAAATGGCAAGCAGGTATTTTCCTGCAGCTGTGTATCTGGTTGCATCAGCAAGGGTCATGGCACAGACACTGGAGTATGTCTCGTTCAGTACAAGAAACGTGATACTGTTCTTGGTGGTCCGGGTTATGATTATGAATCCCCAGTGCGCTACTGGATGCCATTTAATATGGGACAAGGCTTCCACGATGCCGACTGGAGAAACAGCTTCGGCGGTTCCATCTACAAGACGAACGGTTCTCACGGTTGTGTTAACCTCCCAATTTATGCCGCAGCAGAAATTTACAGCATCATCGATGCAGGCTGGGCAGTAGTTGTACATTATTAAGGCTGTTGAGGAGCTGGCGCGAAGCTATGCGTAGCGGCAGCGGCGTGGCGGCAGACTTTGTGTGGGAATTTCGCCGGTTTACCGGGGAAATTTCGAATGTTTTGTGAATCTTTAGGGCTTTCGCGCCGAGAATTCGGCGCGGAGGTCTTTTTTAGTTGTATAATAATATAGAGATTTGATCTAAAAGTATCACAATTTGCAGGATTTATGCTGGTGGCACATGAAACCAGTACTGGTAGTGCCACAAATCAAGCAAGTTGGATTTATAATCCATGAAAATGCGCCGATTGGTGCCACAGGAAGAATAAGTCAGTTTCGTAATACTATTTTGTGGTCGCTCGGTACCACAGGATGAACTTGTGAGATTTATAATACACAAAATGTATTATGTTTTTAATTATCGAAAATTATAGTACCCAAAAAAGTATTACATAATGAAAAGACTTATATTGTAGGACATGATGAAGAATATAATGTATTAAAAATACAAATCGTATATTGTGAGACTAATCAAGAGTGGATCTTGTCCCACAGTTTTAAATATTTTATTATGTAATCAAATTTCAGCTCAGAAAGGTATTACATATAGAAAAATAAGCAGTTGTAATCAAAAGTGAGTATTACAAAAAAGCAAGTCGGAATCTGTGGCACGTGCCAGCACATGCCAACCCGATCCAACGTGGCCAGCACAAGAAAAAAGAATTCCTGACAAAAGAAAAACACAACAAAGGAGCAACAAATATGCGAATTTCAATCGTGGACTGGACCCACCAGTTCTTACAACAATATATCAAGCCGGGAGACCTGGTTGTGGACGCAACCATGGGTAATGGAGGGGACACGCTGTTTCTTGCACAGTTAGTGGCCGGAGCAAATGTAACTGATAGTGAACGCCAAATTTATGAAAGTTTTGCTGACAAAAAATCTGCCATTAGAATGACAGAATCAGGTTCTGTCATTGCCTTTGATGTGCAGGAATTAGCACTAACAAATACCCGAGACAAGCTTGCTAAGCACGGATTTACGTCCGAGACAATCGTAGCACCAGCCAGAGCAACAAAAGCCAGAGTAACAAAAGCCAGTGCAACAAAAAACAGTGACAAATTCACCGCCACCACAACCCTTATCTTAGATTCACACGCAAACATCCTTAATTATGTAAAAGAAGAGAGTGCTCAGGCAGTGGTATTCAATCTTGGATATCTTCCGGGGGGCGATCACAGTAAAGCAACTCATGCCGAAAGCACGATTCCGGCGATTGAAGCAGCATTAAAAGCAATCAAGCGAGGTGGCGTTATCAGCATCTGCATCTATAGTGGAGGAGATTCCGGATTCGAGGAGAAGAATCAAGTACTCGAATATCTGAAAACTCTTGATCAGCGCAAATATCTTGTCATAAAAAATGACTTTTATAACAAACCCAATAACCCACCGATTCCAGTGTTTATTGTGAAACTGTAAAATGCAAAAAGTAAAGAACTTATTCCGAAGGGTAAATATTGATATACCATCTTGGGACAAGTATAATATCAATATCGACAGATTGAGGAACCCGACCAGCAAAAAATCAAACAAGCATTAAAATAAATAGAAAGGCAGGTGCATGACACCATGGAACGTAAAAATGCATGGACTTCCTACAGCGAAGACCAGTTACATGAATTACATGAATTAAACGAAGGCTACAAATCATTCTTATCAAATGGAAAGACCGAGCGTGAATGCGTAAAGCTTGCAGTAGAAGCAGCAAAAGAAGCTGGATACGTAAACTTATATGAAACACAGAAGTTAGAACCAGGCGATAAAGTTTACGCTGTAAATATGAACAAAACCATCGCCCTTTTCCAGATTGGAACAGACCCTATCGAACAGGGCATGAATATCTTAGGGGCTCACATTGACTCCCCAAGACTTGACTTAAAACAGAATCCACTTTATGAAACCGATGATATGGTATACTTAGACACCCACTATTATGGTGGCGTGAAAAAATACCAGTGGGTTGCTCTTCCTATGGCACTTCACGGCGTAGTTGCTAAAAAAGATGGCACAATTGTTGATATCGTAATCGGTGAAGACGACGAAGATCCAGTAGTTGGAATCACAGACCTTCTCATCCATTTAGCTGCTAAGCAAATGGACAAAAAAGCGAGCGTAGTAGTAGAAGGAGAAGATCTTGACGTGCTCATCGGCAGCAAACCAGTAAAAGGCGAAGAGAAAGACAATGTAAAAGACGGCATCCTCGCTATTTTAAAAGAAAAATATGGCATCGAAGAAGAAGACTTCTTATCCGCTGAAATCGAAGTTGTGCCAGCCGGCAAAGCAAGAGACTTCGGTTTAGACCGCAGCATGGTCATTTCCTATGGCCAGGACGACCGCGTATGTGCGTACACATCCCTCGTTGCCATGTTAGAGGTTGATGCGCCAAAGAAGACAAGCTGTTGCCTTTTAGTTGATAAAGAAGAAATCGGCTCCGTCGGCGCAACTGGTATGCAGAGCAAGTTCTTTGAAAATGTTACTGCAGAGTTGATCGACCGTATGGGCGATTATAATGACTTAAAACTTCGCAGATGCCTCGCAGCATCCTCCATGCTATCCTCCGACGTGAGCGCAGCATTTGACCCAACCTACGCATCCGTATTTGACAAAAAGAATGCAGCATTCTTCGGAAGAGGTGTTGTGTTCAACAAGTACACAGGCGCACGCGGCAAATCAGGATCCAACGACGCATCCGCAGAGTATATCGGCAAGCTCAGACGATGCCTCGACGACGCAGGAGTAGCTTTCCAGACAGCGGAACTTGGTAAAGTCGATGCAGG
>JAZUED010000152.1:0-6931 GCA_045640005.1 Candidatus Fimousia sp. | reverse complement strand
AGAGATCCTCTTGAAATTTTTGTAGATGAGGATAGAATTATCCTGAAAAAATATGATCCAAGTGACATCTTTACGGGAGAAATGGACGATTTAGTTGAGTATAAGGGAAAGAAAGTTTCCAAAAAGACAATTCGTGAATTAGCTAAATTAGCTGAATTTGATTTAGAAGATTAATTAAGGGTTAATAATAAAAAAGGATTCGATTTTTCGAATCCTTTTTTATTATATTAAAATTTATTATTTATACTCTAATTACCCGGGCAATCCCAACATAAGATTCTAGCTGTTTCGAAACTCTATTCTTCTAATAACGCCTGATAGATATCTCGTTTTCCAAGTCCACGATCTTTTGCCGCTTTTTTCATGGCATCTTTTTTCGAAAATCCCTGATCGATATAACTCTGTACATGATCTTTGATGGAAATATTCTCCCATGTCTGCTGTTCCTGAGCTTCTAATTCATCAAAAGAAATTCCTTCGATGACAAGCACACATTCGCCTCTTACTTCTTCACCTTTATAGTACTCAATCAGATCATCGATATACATCATCTTATAATCTTCATACTTTTTGGTCAGTTCACGGCAAAGTGTCATCTTACGATTGCCAAGCTCTTTTCTGATTTCAGCGAGTGTCTTCTTCAGTCGATGCGGTGCTTCATAGATAATAATGGTTCTTGTCTCATCCTGAAGTTCTTTGAAAATAGCTTTTCGTTCCTTCTTATCCACTGGAAGAAATGCTTCGAAGCAAAATCTTCTTGTTGGAAGTCCGGAAATGGTAAGGGCTGTCACACAGGCACAGGCTCCTGGTAAGGATGTCACCTTAATCCCCGCCTCATGGCACTGACGAACTAATTCTTCACCCGGATCAGAAATACCTGGTGTTCCTGCATCCGTAATGAGCGCAATATTCTTTCCTTCCTGCATCTGTCGTACAAGATAAATCGCCTTATCTACTTTATTAAATTCATGATAACTCGTCATCTTGGTCTTGATATCAAAATGATTCAGCAATTTGACGCTGTGTCTTGTATCCTCTGCTGCAATCATATCCACTTCTTCTAACGTTTTTAACACGCGAAGTGTAATATCATCGAGATTTCCAATTGGCGTTGCACATAAATACAGCTGACCTGCCATCTTATTCTCCTTTTTTCCAGCCATAAATATCATAAATTTCTTCATGGTATACGCCTGGCTCTTTGTATACAATCAGTGGTGGTTCTACCTTAATACGAGAATTCCCACCCTTTTTTCCTTCTATTAAAAATATATTCGGTTCCTTATCGACATAAGGATGCACCATACGGATTCTCTTCGGTTCAATCCCCTCTTTTACCATCAAATGCATCACTTCTGCTAATCGATAAGTCCTATGAACCATAAAAAAGCTACCGCCTGCTTTCAGTAGCTTTTTTGATTGCACAATAACATCCTCAAGTGTGCAGAGACGCTCATGTCTCGCAATTGCTTTTTTGTCATCCACGTTCTGTTTTCCGTGAGAATCGACCATGTAAGGAGGATTGGTTGTAATAACATCAAAGGATTCATTACCGAAAATAGAAGCAGCTGATTTAATATCTCCTTCTACTACTTCTACTTTATCCTGCTGCCCATTCATCAAGATGCTTCGATTTGCCATATCAACAAATTCTTTTTGAATTTCAAGCCCGGTAAAATGCCCCCCTGCTGTTTTTGCTTCCATCAAAATTGGAATAATCCCTGTCCCGGTTCCTAAATCCAGAACCTTTTTTCCTCTTTTGACTTTCGCAAAGGAAGAAAGTAACACTGCATCCATGCCAAATCGAAATCCATCTGTCTTTTGAATGATCTGATATCCATTCAGTTGAAGATCATCCACTCTTTCATTCGGCATTAACTCAACATTCATTACAGTTTTGATCTACCTTCCTTTTTTTCTAATGCTTCTAATGCTTTTAATTCTGCACTTTCCGCTGGAGTGTTATGATTATTTTTGTTCTGTTTTTTCTTACGTTTTGGACGGAAACGAAGATCTTTTACTTTGAAATCTTCTGCTTCTTTTTCTCCGTTTTCATTTTCGATGATAACACGAACCTGCTGACGTAAAATATTAACGCGCTGTACTTCACCTTTTCTTCCATCTGGTGTGCGTACATAGTCACCAACATTCGGAAGCTTCTTATTTAAATATTCATATGTTTCCTGTTCATGATTTAAGCAGCACATCAATCTGCCACATACACCGGAAATTTTTGTAGGATTCAAAGACAAATTCTGTTCCTTCGCCATCTTAATAGATACAGGAACAAATTCAGATAAGTGAACATTGCAGCAAAGTGGTCTGCCACAGATACCAACGCCACCCATAATCTTTGTTTCATCACGAACCCCAATCTGACGAAGTTCGATTCTTGTCTTAAATACAGAAGCTAAATCCTTAACTAATTCACGGAAGTCAATTCTTCCATCTGCTGTAAAGTAGAATAATACTTTGTTGTTATCAAATGTATATTCACAATCAATTAACTTCATGCCTAATTGATGTTTTTCAATCTTTTCTAAGCAGATTTTAAATGCTTCCTTGCTCTTTTTCTTATTCTCTTCATCGATGCGATCATCTTCAGGTGTCGCAATTCGAATCACTGATTTTAAAGTGGAAATAATCTTCTCAGACTGAATCTGTCTCTTACCGAGAACGACTTTTCCATATTCAATTCCTCGTGCAGTCTCAACGATGACATTCTTTCCTACACTAATATCAAATTCATTCGGACTAAAGAAATATATCTTACCATTGGGACGAAAACGCACGCCAATTACATCTACCATTTTACTCCATTCTCCTTCATTACGAATAAAAGTAACTCAATTGCCACGTCAAATCGTACGTTGGCTTCTAATCTTACCTTTGCTTTTTCTACTTCTTTGATGATCGTATCAATTCCTTCAAAACTTAAATATACGGACTGCTTTTTCATCAAAGAGAATTTATCTTTAAATACAGTCTTATTCGGCAATCCACTTACCTTAAGTACCAATATATCTCGATAATATGTGGTAATGATATCAAAGAATTCATTCACGCTTTCTTTGTATCCTTCCAACTGTTTTAAATATAATAATATATCATGTACGCTCCATTCATTCATATGAGCTAACATGTTAAATGTGTGGTCCTTTAATTCATGAAAATCATTGGAATCCATCACATGAATTGCCTTTCCAATATTACCGCCGCTATAAGAAATTGCGAGATCTTCTCTTGGATTTCCAAGACGGTAATGCTCGTGAATATATTCTTCCACCTGTTCTTTCTTTACTGGTCCAAAGTTTAAAACAACACATCTTGAAAGAATGGTTTCTAAAAATGCTTCTTTATTATTTGTAACGAGAATTAAAATTGCATATGCAGGTGGTTCTTCAATGGTTTTTAACAAAGCATTCTGTGCCTGCACGTTCATCTTTTCTGCATCATTAATGATATAGATTTTATACTCACTGCTATATGGCTTGATTCCAACTGTATTATTCACCTGAGTTCTGATATCATCCACAGAAATTCCTTTTTTCTCGTGTGTCACATAAATCATATCTGGATGATTATTAGAATCTGCCTGTGCGCAAGACTGGCATGTTCCACAGCTTGACTGTGTCTCGCACAGCACTGCTTTTGCAAATGCTTTTGCAGTAGTCAGTTTACCAATGCCGTCTTCCCCATTGAAAATATAGGCATGGGAAATCTGTTTTGATGAAATTGCCTTCTCCAAATGTTCTATATTCTTTTCATGTCCGACTACATTCATAAAATTACTCATTCAAAATCACCCTTTTCTTATTTTTTAAGCAATCAACAAAACATCTGCTATCAATTTTGCAAATGTCTGTTACATAAACTGCTGATCAATAATGGCAACAATCTGTTCATGGATTTCTTCAATTGTACCGGTTCCATCAATTCGATGAATACGTTCTGGATATCTCTTTGCTAAATCACGATATCCTTGAGATACTCTTTCATGAAAATCCATTGCTTCTCTTTCAATACGGTCTAATTCTGCCTGTTCTTTTTTTCTTGAAATACCGGTGCCACCTTTTACATCGAGTAAAATAGTTACCTTTGGCATAGTCTCTCCAATGGCATACTTATTTACTTCGTAAACAAGGTCAACACCCATACCTCTGGCAATTCCCTGATAAACTGCAGAAGAATCAATGAAACGATCACAGATTACAACTTTTCCTGCTTCTAGCGCTGGACGAATCACCTGTTCTACAAGCTGAGCTCTGGCAGATGCATATAACATAAGCTCTGTCATATTACCCATCTCGTCATTCTCTGGATTTAAAATAATCGTTCTGATATCTTCACTGATTTTAGTACCGCCTGGTTCCCTACATAATATTATATCATATCCTTTGTTTGATAAGTAGTTTTTTAATTTTTCAATCTGTGTACTCTTTCCGGCACCATCTGCACCTTCCATAGTAATAAATAATCCTGCCATCGATAGACTCACTTTCTGATTTATACTCTAACTTTTTGAAACTTCTATTTCTACTTTCTTACCTTTATAATACCTTCTTTGTATCCCTCAAATCCTTTTATCTTAAGTTTCTTATCATGATACTCCTGAATTTTCTCGATACAAGCTTTACTAATTCTTTCCCCTGGTACAATCAGTGGTATACCTGGTGGATAGAGATAGACATATTCAACACTAGTCTCCCCTTCACTTTTTTCAAGTGCAATCGATTTTGCCTCCCAGCGTTTCGCATCATAAGGAATGGCCACAATTTCATTCTGCGGGAATCCCGATATTAAATATTGATCTTCTTTTCCTTCCACCTGCTGATCAATCAACACCAATGCTTCCGAAAGCCTGTCAAAGCTTTCATCGCTGTCGCAGATACTTGTCATGGCCAATGCATATTCTTCCTGCACCATCTCCATTTGAAGGCGATAGTCTTTTAATAATATATCATATATTTCCTGACCTGTCATTGTACACTTTGCAGTGGAAATGACCAGTTTTCCTGGGTCGTCTACTTCTACAAGCTCAATAAACTTTAACTTTTCATTTAACTTTTTTCGAAAATTTTTCATCCATTGCCCATACGCATCAAATTCTTTTTGATGTTTTATTCCATAAGAAATTGCATAATCAATGGATGCACTGAACAAATAAGACGGACTCGTTGTCTGAAAATAATTAAGACATTCTTTCATCTTATTTAAAGGTACTTTATCGCTGCAAACATGTAAAAGTGCGGTCTGAGTAAGTGCAGGCATTGTTTTGTGAAGACTTTGAATTACAATATCAGCACCTTGGGAAAGCGCTGACTGTGGAAATTCTTCACCCCAAAATGGAAAATGTGCCCCATGCGCTTCATCAACAATTACTGGAATCTCACCTGCAATTTCTTTAATTGCTTTGATATCCATTACATTTCCTTCATAAGTCGGACTTACTAACATAATAGCCTTTGCATCCGGGTAGTTATCCACACATTCCTTAATTTTTTGCAATTCAATGTGTGTAACAATCCCCGTATCTTTATTTGTTTGTGGATATACATAAACCGGATCAAGACCAAGAAGCTCAATCGCCATGTATACAGACTTATGACAATTTCGACCTACAATAATCTGATCGCCATGGCTGCATACTGCACTAATCGCTGCCATAATACCTGATGTACTTCCATTTACGAGATAGTATGATTCATTGGTACCATAAAATGCTTTTGCTCTGTCCATAGACTCACGAAACATCTCTTCTGGTTCGTGAAGATCATCTAGTCCATCTACTTCCGTATAATCAATTTCAAAAGGATGCACTCCTTCAAAAATAGAATGTGGAATTCTCTTATGTCCAGGCATATGAAATGGATAAATATTTGATTTTTTGTAAGTTATCATGTGATTATAAATCATTGTTATACCTTTTAATTCATATTAACCGGAGTTCTTTTCATATTTTTCATATACAAGAAATTGTATAACAATTCCTGTATATGAAAAAAAGCTCTGAAAGAAAACTTTCAGAGCTTTTCGTGAGCGTGCGGGGGATCGAACCCCGGACAACTTGATTAAAAGTCAAGTGCTCTACCGACTGAGCTACACACCCTTAGTGTTTATATATTAACACCAAATACTGCAAATTACAAGTACTTGATGGAAATGCCCAGAGCCGGAATCGAACCAGCGACACAGGGATTTTCAGTCCCTTGCTCTACCAACTGAGCTATCTGGGCTTATTGAGTTTCATACGAGATGCATGTGACTCATGAGTTGCGGGAGCCGGATTTGAACCAACGACCTTCGGGTTATGAGCCCGACGAGCTACCAGACTGCTCCATCCCGCGATATTATTATTAGTGGATGGAGAAGGATTCGAACCTTCGAAGGCGTTGCCAACAGATTTACAGTCTGCCCCCTTTGGCCACTCGGGAATCCATCCATCTCTTATGCAAAAAATCGCATAAAAAAACCCGACGATCGGACTTGAACCGATAACCTGCTGATTACAAATCAGCTGCTCTGCCAATTGAGCCACGACGGCAAAATATGGGACCAACAGGGCTCGAACCTGTGACCCCCTGCTTGTAAGGCAGGTGCTCTCCCAGCTGAGCTATGATCCCAGAAGAAACGACCCAGATCGGACTCGAACCGACGACCTCCGCCGTGACAGGGCGGCGCTCTAACCAACTGAGCCACTGGGCCTTATGTACAAAAAAGACGGAAATTTCTTTTCGCCTTCTTTAAGGATGTACCTTAAAAACTACATACAGATGATACTCTCAAACTTTTTCCAAACTCTACAGCCATTCTGGTTAAGACCTCGACCGATTAGTAACAGTCAGCTGCATGCATTGCTGCACTTCCACCTCTGTCCTATCTACCTCGTAGTCTACAAGGGGTCTTACTTCCGAAGAATGGGAGATCTAAT
>JAZUED010000151.1:0-5042 GCA_045640005.1 Candidatus Fimousia sp. | reverse complement strand
AGGACATCAAAATCAAGACTATATCTGGTGTAAATATAATATGTACCAGGGGAAGCTTGTGGTTTTAGCAGTTGTATGTGATGGTGTCGGTGGTTGTCCAGGCGGCATGTATGCAAGTAAACGCGTGACGGATTATCTTGTAGGAGGCTTCTGGTCTCATATGGATCAGTATGAACGTGAAGGGTTAAATGGTGACGAGCTGTTCGAAAAGCTTACGGCTGTACTCGTTTATTCGAATCATCAGATTTATGAAAAAGGGGTCAAAGAACGAAGTAAGATGGGCACAACGGCAAGCATTTTTTTCTTATTTGATAAAAAGTATTACATGTTAAATGTTGGTGACAGCCGTATCTACTGGAAATGTGGTGGAAGGATGTATCGCACAAAAGATCAGACTCTTTATGAAGAAAAGAAACGTATGAATAAAGTGCCTGAGGAAAATGATTCTCACGTGCTTATGCAAAGTGTAGGTAGCCAGAAAAGCCTGCAACCAGATTTTTACACGGGTGTGATTACAGAACCAACCTCGTTTATGCTTATGACAGATGGCGCGTACCGTCAATTTGATCAAAAAGAGCTGTATCAATATTGCTGCAGCGGTGATTTGTCGCATCTTAGAAGAAAAGCATTAAAGAGAAAGGAACAGGATAATCTTTCCTGTATCTGGTTACAGATTTCATAAGATTTTATATAACAAAGAATAGAAGAAAAATAGAATTATGGCAAAAAAAGATAAGAAAAAAACAAAAAATAAGAGAACGAAAATCGGAGAGGGCAGCACAGGTACTGTGTATCGTGAGTGGCGTGACGAAATTGGAGGGTATGTGGCGGTAAAAGTGGTGGATGAATGTCCGGAAAAAGAACTGGAATTTATGCAGCTGCTCATGCCTTTTGATGTAAGTAAATTAATAGACTGTGTGATGAATGAAAAAGGGCAGTATGAAATTTATATGGAATATTTGTCCGGGCGAACGATGCAGAAAATTATTGATGAGCAATCCACGAGTTTTATGGAGAGGCGTTATGTTTTAAGAAATTTGTGCAGAAGCTTTGAGACGATTAAGAAAAAATATGAGTGGATTATTTTCTCGGATCTCAAGCCGGCGAATGTTATGGTAGACATGAAAGGCGAAACGACGATAATTGATTTAGAAGATCTGGTGCTTACCGGGGAGCTTGAAGGCAACTGGAAAGCAACCCCTTATTATTCGGCACCGGAAATTTTAGAAGGAGTAGCCTGTGAAGAGAGCGATTTGTATAATCTTGGGCGTATTTTTGAGCAAATGGACTGGGAAGTGCACCTGCTCTTTCGTATGCTTTTGGTTCGTGGCTGCATCAAAAAGAATCATTTGCAAAGGATGCCGCTTCATAAATTGATCGAAAGACTCGAACTTTACATGGTCACCTATCGTAGTATGAAAAAAATCTATAAGATGCTACGCCAGTCGGGGAGACATTTGATAGAAATTGTGGTTTGTATTTGTATTCTTGTTCTTGGGTATGATATAATAAAGTTTACGTTGGGTTAGTATACCCGTAGGTTAGATTGATATTATAGAAGAACAGGAGATATTAAAGATGGCAGAATTAAACAAACAGGAAGCATGGGAAAATTTAGAAGCACTTTATGAAGATGGTGCAATTCTTGACTTAAGAGTAGAAGGTATCGTGAATGCTGGTGTAATCGTATATCCAGAAGGCATCCGTGGATTTATTCCTGTATCTCAGTTAGCAATGAGATATGTTGAAGATACAAATGTTTATTTACATAAGATGGTTCAGGCTAAAATTATTGACCTTGATGAAGCACAGAATCGTCTTGTTCTTTCCGTTCGTGAAGTACAACAGATTAAGAGAAAAGAAGCAAGAGAAGCTAAAATCGCTTCCTTTACAGTAGGTTCCGTTGTAGAAGGTAAAGTAGACAGCATCCAGAAATACGGTGCATTTATCGACTTAGGAAACAAAATCAATGGTCTTGTTCACATTTCCCAGTTCACAGAAAGAAGAATCAAAGATGCTTCTGAAGTAGTAAAAGTAGGCGATGTGATCAAAGTTCGTGTCATCAAAAATGAAGGCGGAAAAATCAGCTTATCTGCAAAAGGTTTCTTAGAAGAAGAGGAACCAGTAGTAGAAAAAGAACCAGAAATGCGTGAATACAAAGAAGATGGTGAAGCAGCTACAAGCCTTGCATCTTTATTAGCTGGTATCCAGTTATAGGAGTTTACTTATGGCAGGTTCAAGCATCGGTAATATTTTCCGTATTACCACATGGGGAGAAACTCATGGGCGCGGCGTAGGGGTTGTTGTTGACGGCGTACCCGCAGGTCTAAAGCTCAATGAGGAAGATATTCAGAAATATTTAAATAGAAGAAAACCTGGGCAGTCTAAGTTTGTAACTGCCCGTAAAGAAAGTGACTTAGTTGAGATTTATTCTGGTATTTTTGAGGGTAAGACAACCGGAACACCAATCTCACTTGCAGTCATGAACACAAATCAGCGTTCCAAAGATTATAGTGCGCTGATGGACATTTATCGTCCGGGTCATGCAGACTATACATTTGATATGAAGTATGGTTTTCGTGATTACCGTGGTGGTGGACGTTCTTCCGGACGTGAAACCATTGGTCGTGTGGCAGCAGGTGCTATTGCGGCTAAGATTTTAAAACAGATGGGTATTGAGATTTTAACTTATTCCAAAGCAATCGGTGGTATCGCAATCGATATGGACCGCTTTGATCAAGAAGAAATCAACAACAATCCATTTTATATGCCAGATGCACAGGCAGCAAAACAGGTGGAAGAATATGCTTCTAAGATGATTGAAGAGATGAATTCCATCGGTGGTGTGGTAGAATGCCGTGTGAATGGTCTTCCAGCGGGTCTTGGAGACCCTGTATTTGAAAAAATTTCTGCAAATCTTGGTAAAGCGATGCTTTCCATTGGTGCAACGAAGGGATTTGAAATCGGCGATGGATTTGCAGTTGCAGATAGTAATGGCGCAATCAATAATGACAATTTCTATATGGATGAAGATGGAAAGATTGCTAAGAGAACGAATCATTCCGGTGGTACTTTAGGTGGTATGACAGACGGAAGTGAACTCGTATTCCGTACAGCATTTAAACCAACTCCATCTATTGCACGTCCTCAGGAAACAGTAAATCGTCAGAAAGAAGATACTGTGATTGAGATTAAGGGAAGACATGACCCAATCATCGTTCCACGTGCGGTTGTTGTTGTGGAAGCCATGGCTGCATGTACGATTTTAGACGCACTTCTTATGAATATGACAGCGCGTCTTGATAAAATCGTAGAATTTTATAAATAGTAGCAGGTGTTAATATATGTATGAATTATTGAAAAAAGATGGAAAAGCCAAACGTGGACGTCTTCATACCGTTCATGGAACAATCGAAACTCCTGTTTTCATGAATGTTGCTACTGTTGCAGCTATTAAAGGTGCGGTTAGTACGGATGATTTAAAGGATATCCATTGCCAGGTTCAGTTATCCAATACCTATCATCTTCATGTAAGAACAGGGGATAAACTGATCAAGGAATTTGGCGGGCTCCATAAATTTATGGTCTGGGACAGACCAATCCTTACGGACTCTGGTGGATTTCAGGTATTTTCTCTTGCCGGACTTCGAAAAATCAAGGAAGAAGGAGTATATTTCCAGTCCCATATTGATGGACGCAAGATTTTTATGGGTCCTGAAGAAAGTATGCAGATCCAGTCCAACTTAGGTTCTACGATTGCGATGGCATTTGACGAATGCCCTCCAGCTCTTGCGGATCGTGAGTATATCCAGAAATCTGTGGATCGTACGACAAGATGGTTAGAGCGTTGTAAAGTAGAGATGGATCGCTTAAACAGCTTAGATGATACCGTGAATAAACATCAGCTCCTTTTTGGAATAAACCAGGGTGGGGTTATTGATGATATTCGTATCGAACATGCAAAAACGATTTCTGAGATGGATTTAGATGGCTATGCTGTAGGTGGTCTTGCTGTAGGGGAAAGCCACGAAGAGATGTATCATATTTTAGATGTGACGGTTCCTCATCTTCCAGAAGATAAGCCAACGTACCTTATGGGTGTTGGTACTCCTGAGAATATTTTAGAGGCAGTTGATCGAGGCGTAGATTTCTTTGACTGTGTATATCCAAGCCGTAATGGTCGTCATGGACATGTATACACAGACGAAGGCAAGCTTAATATGTTTAATAAGAAATGGGAGATGGATCCAAGACCGATTATGGAAGGCTGCGACTGTCCGGCATGTCGTTCTTACAGCCGTGCGTACATCCGTCATCTCTTAAAAGCAAAGGAAATGCTTGGAATGCGTCTTTGTGTGTTGCATAATTTACATTTTTATAATAAAATGATGGAGGAAATTCGCGAAGCAATCGATGCAGGTTGCTACCAGGAATATAAACGCAAAAAACTGGAAGGATTTCAGAAAAATAATAAAAAATAATTAGATGATCTAATAACGGAGGAAAAGACATGGGTGGAGATTTAATTACAACAATTGTAATGATGGTTGTATTCATCGCAATCATTTATTTCATGATGTTAAGACCACAGCGTAAAGCAGAAGAAGCTAAGAAAGAACTTCTTGCTACATTAAAAATTGGCGATAGCGTAAAAACTTCCAGTGGTTTTTATGGCACAATTTTAGGTATCGAAGGTGACGTTGTAATCGTTGAATTTGGTAACGACAGACACTGCCGTATCCCAATGGATATCAACTTCATCGAAGACGTAGACCGTCCAGAAGAAGACGCTGAATAATTAATATTTTCAGAAAATGTTTAGGAGCATATCACGATGATATGCTCCTTTTTACGTTTGCGGGGGATGTACTGACTGTACAGAATAAAAGTTATCTTTTTCTTCCTTCTAGCGCTTCAACGAGGCTTTCATGAACTTTAAGTCCGCCACGTCCTATTCCGAGAGAAATGTCTGGCTTGTTTTCTCCATGGAAATCGGATCCTCCGGTGATGGCAAGATCGTATTTGTGTGCATATTCTTTAAG
>JAZUED010000150.1:0-8118 GCA_045640005.1 Candidatus Fimousia sp. | reverse complement strand
CGATATCAGAAGACTTACGGGCTAAATACTCAGCCTCCCTTGTGCAATTCGAACCAGCACCTGCGATGACAGGTACACGTCCTGCTACGTGATCTACACATGCTTTTACAACGTCTAACTGTTCGTCGTGAGACATAGTAGAAGCTTCTCCTGTTGTACCACAAATAATGATACTGTCTGTTCCTTCTTCAATCTGAAAATCAATGACACGTTCTAATTCGCCATAGTTTACAGAACCGTCTGCATTGAAAGGTGTAATTAAAGCTACACCAGCACCTTCAAAAATTGCCATTGAACATATCCTCCTTTAAATACTCTCTTTTACAATATCAACGGAATAAACATTATTGACGTATGGTCTCATACTGTCTGGTAATGCTTTTCCTGTTAAAATCATCTGCATATCATCATCTTTTCTCTGAATCAGCTCAATCAAAGTCTCTTCTGTCACAAGACCAATCGGAACTAACTCAAGAATTTCGTCTAACACCAGAATGTCGCACTGACACAAATCAATGACCTTTTTCGCATAGTTTAAGGAAATCTGAATATTCTTCTTTGTTTCCGCCTGCTCTGCCTCTGTCTGATCGCTGTAGCACTTATTCTGCTTTTCAAATGTGAAAAACTGAACTTCTGGTTCTAATTTTTTCAAATAATCCAGCTGTTTTGAATCCTTGCCCTTTAAAAATCGAATGATGATGGCCTGCATTCCGTGGCTTGCTCCACGAACACAAAGTCCAACTGCTGCTGCACTCTTGCCTCTGCCCTGACCGCAGAAAACCTCAATTGATCCTTCCATATATATTCCTCAACTTTCCAAGTCACAAAAATCTCAAGCTGATTTTATAGCCGAGACAATCCTACGACTGAGATAAATTCAGTTTATAAGCCAAAACCGAATAAATATTATCGATTTATTGTATCACATGTTGAAAAAAAATCCAACTATACATTGTTTTAAAATCACTTTTCATACAATGGTTTGACTTCTTTTCTATAAATATGAAAGATAAATGCCGTACATAATGATACTGATGCGACTTCTGCGAATGGAAACGCAAACCATACGGCTTGTAGTCCGCCGATTTTAGAAAATACATATGCTGCCGGTAATAAGAAAATCAGCTGTCGAACTAAGGATACCATTAAACTTAACACGCCATGACCAAAAGCCTGGAAGGTAGAAGATAATACAATCCCATATCCGGCAAATACAAAGCATACACTGATCGTTCGAAGTGCCTGAATACCAATCGTCATCATATCCGGAGATGCATTAAACATGGATAAGAGTACATCTGGTTTTGTCTGGAAGATGACGCATCCAACAAACATGATTCCTACCGCATACATAATGCTGAGTTTGATTGTTTTGACGATACGATCTGGCTTTTTGGCACCATAGTTATAAGCAATGATCGGAACCATACCGTTGTTAAGACCAAAAACAGGCATAAATACAATACTCTGAAGTTTAAAGTATACCCCAAATACCGCAATCGCTGTCTTTGTAAAGCTCATTAAGATTCGGTTTAATCCAAAGTTCATGACACTTCCGATTGCTGCCATGATAATTGATGGGATACCAATACTATAAATATGACCTACAACGTCTAAGGACATCTTATGTTTTACTAAATTGATTTCAATTTCTTTATTTACTTTTAAATTCACTACTACTGCTGCAATCGCTGCCACAATCTGTCCTGTTACGGTTGCTAAGGCTGCTCCTGCAACCTCAAGTCTAGGAAATCCAAAAAGGCCAAAAATCATGATTGGATCAAGAATCAGGTTGATGATCGTACCCGTCATCTGGGTCACCATAGAAGGAAATGTCTTTCCGGTTGATTGCAACAATTTCTCATTCATCATCTGTGTAAACATCCCAAAGGACATAATCGTAACAATTCTTACATAAGCAATTCCATATTTTGTGATCACTGGATCCGTTGTCTGTACATGATAAAAAATCTTGCCAAAGAAAATACCAATCATAGCAAACACAAAAGCAGTAATAACCGCAAGTTTGATTCCGGTATTTGCAATCTTATTCGCATAATCATATTTTTTTGCACCAAGTGAACGCGATAACAACGCATTTACACCAACACCGGTACCTGTGCCAAACGCAATCATCAGATTCTGAATTGGGAAAGCAAGGGATACTGCTGTCAGAGCATCCTCATTCAGTCTGGCTACGAAAATGGAATCCACGATGTTGTAAAACGCCATAAACATCATAGAAATCATCATCGGAATTGACATCGTGATCAGCAATTTATTTACAGGCATGACGCCCATCTTATTTTCCTGTCTTTTTTCCATCTTTAAGTCTCCTTAATCATTTTTACTAAAGAAGTATTATATGGGAGCACGTGAATTTTGTCTAGGGTAGATTCGCGGGCTGCTCGGAATGAGTATACGAAAAAAGGCCCTGTGCTTCGACTAGCACAGGGCCATGAAAGATCATAAATATATTAAAATTAATCTTCTTTATAATTTTTGTAAGCTTCGAAATCATCGATAATTGCCTGGCTTGGAGCTTTTGTCACAAGAGAAACAATTACGATACAGATTAAACTGATAATGAAGCCAAGTACTAAGGAATATAATCCTGTAGCTGCGTATAATGTCTGTCCGCCAGCAAGTGGAATGTAGTCCCAAAGGATTACAACTGCTGCACCGGAAACTAAACCAGCGATCGCTCCAGGTAAGTTTGTTCTCTTCCAGAATAAGGACATACAAACAAGTGGACCAAAAGCTGCACCAAGACCAGCCCATGCATCAGACACGAGTGCCATAACGGAGCTGTCTGGATTCCAAGCGATAACGATTGCGATTAATGCAATTACAACTGTTGTGATACGGCCAAGATTTAATACTTTCTTGTCATCTGCATCAGGGTTGATGATGTCTTTGTAGATATCAGAAGATACTGCAGAAGAACATACAAGTAACTGGGAGTCAGCTGTAGACATGATCGCTGCTAAGATACCACATAAGAAGATGCCTCCAACGAATGCTAATGGTAACATATCGATGAATACTTTCTTGATCATTTCGATGAATACGGATTCTGCAGATGCAGCACCAGCTGTTTCACCAAGAATTGTTGGGAATAAGAAAGCACGACCGATTAAACCGATACCAACTGCTAAACCTAAGGATAATACTACCCAAACGATTGCGATTGCAGAAGATTTCTTTAATTCTTTTTCATTCTTAATAGCCATGAAACGAACTAAGATATGTGGCATACCACAGTATCCAAGACCCCAGCCTAAGTTAGAGATAATTTCAACTGCTGTGATTGGGTGATCACCATTGTGCATGAAGCTTAAGAAAGAAGCTGCTTCTACACCACTCTGAGCGAGTGTTGGGCCAAATGCACCCTTAACGTATCCCCATGCTACGATAGGAACTACTAATAATGCGATGAGCATTAATGTACCCTGGATAAAGTCTGTTGTACATACAGCTAAGAAACCGCCTAAGAATGTATATACTAAGATAACAAGTGCACCTACAAGTAAAGCATAGTGGTAATTTAAACCGAATACGGAGTTAAATAATTTACCACCGGAAGCAAGTGCGGATGCAGTATATACAAGGAAGAAGATTACGATGATTACGGAAGATACGCCAAGTAAGATCTTCTTTTCATCATGGAATCTGTTTCCTAAGAATTCTGGAAGTGTCATAGAGTTATTTGCTACGATTGTGTAAGCACGAAGTGGTTTTGCAATGAATAACCAGTTAATGATTGTACCAAGACCTAAACCTACGGCAATCCATGCCTGGCCAGTACCTAAAGCGTAAACAGATCCTGGAAGACCCATCAGTAACCATCCACTCATGTCGGATGCCTGTGCGGATAATGCTGCAACCGGGCCGGATAATCCACGTCCACCTAAGAAATAATCATCAGCGCCTGTTGTCTGGCGGGAAGACCAGATACCAACACCGATCATCATCGCTAAGTATGCAGCAAATGCAACTAAAATTGCGATTGTTGTTGATGTCATATATTTTTCCTCCTATATTATATAAATCATATTTTTTAATGGGGATTCCCCCGAATTTGTTTATTTTTAAAGCATCATAAACAAACACAAATCCTATTTTATTAAAGATAAATAATAAATAAAAGCGACAATAATTCATAATCATGGTATAATATATGTCATATTGTCATGTATATTGTCATGTATTTAAAAAAGTATAGAAATAATCGTATTTTATAAAAGGAGTCTCTATGGAAATCAATAAATATACTGTATTTTTAGAAGTAGCCCGCCAGGAAAGCATTTCCCGCGCGGCAGAAACACTTGGCTACACCCAGTCCGGTGTCAGCCACACCATCAAACGTTTAGAAAAAGAGATGAATTTAAAGCTATTTGACCGCAGCCGTAATGGAGCATTCTTAACTGCTGCCGGCCGTGAACTCTATCCAAGTATCGCAGATCTTGTACAGTGTCAGGAACGTGTCTCTCAGACTATCGACTCCCTCCATGATCTGGCACGCGGTACCTTAAATATCGGTACATTCTCTTCTATTGCAAGGGAATGGCTGCCACCAATTATTCAGAGATTTAAAATTGATTATCCAGATATCCAGATTCACTTTATGGAAGGTGGTAGTGAAGAAATCTTAAACTGGGTAGAAGACCGATCTGTTGACATTGGCTTTATGAGTGGTGTGAATTACCCCGACATTGATTGGATTCCTTTGATGGAAGACCGGCTGATGGCAATCCTGCCTCACCAGGAGATGGAGACACCAGGCCTTGACCTGCCAAATGTTTCCGAGCTTAGTGCATATCCTCTCAAGCAGTTCAATGACCAGACTTTTATTATTTCCGCTCTGGGCATCGACTCCGATATTCACGGAGCATTGGAAAAATACAAAATCCATCCAGATATCCAATACTCTGCCAAAGACGACAACACCATCATCTCCATGGTTGCCTGTGGACTTGGAACGAGCATTCTTCCCGAACTTGTGCTCCATTCTTCTACCGCAAATGTAATTACCATGCCTCTTCTTCCAGCTGTCAGTCGTACTCTTGGCATTGCCATTCCGGCGATTGATACTGCATCACCGGCGACCCTTAAATTCATTGAATATACGAAGGAATATCTTGGAGTATCCTAGAAAAAAGCACCAAACTTGCATACACAAAGGGTTGTTCAAGAAGTCATATAACAAAAACCGCTCAGACAATGAAATCTGAGCAGTTTTTTTGTAAATAGGATAGTTTTTTCTTTATATACTTAGGTTTAAAGTTTGGATGTAGTTAGATTCAGATTCATTTGAACATGATCTTTATCACATATTTTAAAAAAACAATTGAGTGTGTGATAGCATTTTTTCTGCAATGCTCTTAAAGGCGATTATTGATTCAAAGTGTGATACGAATTTTTGCCGAATGCTCTTTAAAGTAATTTTTGATTCAAAGTGTGATAGTTTTCTCTTAAATATTAAAATAATTGAAGTCTGATTGCTTCTTGAGAAGCTCCCACTATCACTAAATTCAAGTTCTGATTAACAAGTGCTGATAGCTATCACACTTCATATTGAAATTCCAAAATAAGGGCATCACTCTAAAAAAGCAATCACACTATGAATTAAGAACATCGAATAAGAGCATCGCCACAAAAAAGCAATCACACTATGAATTAAAAACGTTGAATAAGAGCATCACCACAAAAAAGCAATCGCACAACAGATGAATAAAACCTCCATTTTCCTACGCTTCTTTGTAATCTCCTCTAGAGAAAGTAAGTTCATATCCAATTTTGGCAAATCGTTCTTTTAATCTGTCTATATTTTGTGCGGCTTCATTTCCTGAATGCTGCTTATTATCATACAAATTATACTCTTTCTTTGCATGTTCCGGTGAAAGGTTCGGCATCATAACATTCGCCCCTGCAAAAATGGCCTTTTCACGACCTTCCGGATCTAACGTAACCAAAGCAGTCGTTGCCGGAAGAAGAATGTTAGGCTTCATAATGCGTAAAAGACTAAGCAGAAAGACCGTCAACTCTACTGTTCCAGCCGGGCAATCCTTAAATTTTGTGTCTTTATGTGGAATAAATGGTCCGATTCCAACCATTTGCGGATCCAGTTCATGAATAAAAATAAGGTCTTTTGCCAGATTTTCCGTCTTCTGATAAGGGGACCCCACCATAAATCCGGTTCCTACATGATATCCAATTTCCTTCATATCATAGAGACACTGCTTACGATAAGCAAGAGACATACTTTCCGGATGAAGTTTGCGATAATGTTCTTCATCGGCAGTTTCATGTCGAAGGAGATAGCGGTTGGCTCCTGCATCAAATAATCGCTTGTAGGTATCATAATCAAGTTCCCCCATAGACAACGTCAACGCACAGTCGGGAAACATTTGTCTAAAGGATTTCACGATTTCCTCCATCAAGCCATCCATATAATAAGGATCTTCTCCCCCCTGGAACACAAAGCTTCGATATCCCAGTTCATATCCGATCTGGCAGGATTTCAAAATCTCTTCCTTATTCAGACGATAACGGTGTGCGTTCTGATTACCACATCGTATGCCACAATAATGACAGTCATTTCGGCACACATTGCTAAATTCCACCAGTCCACGCGGGAAAATGTCTTTGCCATAGTGTTCATCTCCATAAGCACGGGCAAGCTTTCTCGCTTCTTCTCTGACCTCTTCTCTATGATCGATCAGGTAAGTGAATTCTTCCACGGAAAGTACCTTCTCCTGATCCAATTTATATAATAACTCTAATGATTTCATTCTAAATCTCCTATTCCTAGTAAAACAGTCATGATTGATTATAGCATATTTGTATCAAAAGGAAAACTTGTCACCGGTAAATATGTGTGCTAGAATGACAATTTGTATGAATAACTCGAAAAATTAATATAAATGATATAAAAAAGGAAGTGTAAATATGATTACATCCAGAGAAGATATTCGTAATGTTGCCATCATTGCCCACGTTGACCACGGCAAGACAACATTAGTTGATGAAATGTTAAAACAGAGTGGTATTTTCCGCGAAAATCAGCAGGTTGCTGAACGTGTCATGGACTCAAATGACATCGAACGTGAACGTGGAATTACTATTTTATCCAAGAATACAGCCATCACTTACAATGGCGTAAAAATTAATATCGTAGACACACCAGGACATGCAGACTTCGGTGGTGAGGTAGAACGAGTGCTTAAGATGGTAGACGGCGTAATCTTAGTTGTCGATGCATTTGAAGGACCAATGCCACAGACAAAATTCGTAACAAGCAAAGCGTTAGCGTTAAACTTACCTGTTATCGTTTGTGTCAACAAAATCGACCGTCCGGAAGCCCGCGTAGAAGACATTGAAGATGAAGTATTAGAATTATTCCTAGAATTAGATGCAGATGATGAACAGTTAGAATGCCCATTTATCTTTGCATCTGCAAAGGCTGGTATTTCTGGTCTTAGCATGGATGATGATATGGAAGATATGCAGCCACTTCTTCAGGCGATTATCGACCATGTACCAGCACCAACAGGTGATCCTGAAGCTGACACACAGGTGTTAATCTCTACAATCGACTACAACGAATACGTTGGCCGAATTGGGGTTGGTAAAGTAGACAACGGTTCCATCAAAGTAAACCAGGAATGTGTCATTGTTAATGCTCACGAAGAAGACAAATGCCAGAAGGTTAAAATCTCCAAATTATATGAATTTGATGGATTAAATAAAATCGAAGTTACAGAAGCCGGCATTGGCTCAATCGTAGCAATTTCCGGTATTTCTGATATTCATATCGGTGACACGTTATGTTCCCCTGAAAATCCGGTTGCGATCCCATTCCAGAAGATTTCTGAGCCAACCATCGCTATGAATTTTATGGTAAATGATTCTCCGCTCGCTGGTCTTGAAGGCAAATATGTGACATCTCGACAGCTTCGAGACAGACTTTTCCGTGAATTAAATACAGACGTAAGCTTACGTGTAGAAGAAACCGAAGATACCGATACATTTAAAGTATCTGGCCGTGGTGAGTTACATTTATCCGTATTAATCGAAAACATGAGACGTGAAGGCTATGAATTTGCAGTTTCTAAG
>JAZUED010000149.1:0-1567 GCA_045640005.1 Candidatus Fimousia sp. | reverse complement strand
CTCTTATTCGCACTCTTCTTTTCTTCTGCACGAATAATGATTGGTTCTGCGCCTTCTGTAACAACTTCCTTTGTGATAATACATTTTTCAATGTATTCATCAGATGGAATTTCATACATAAGATCCATGATTACAGATTCCATAATGGCACGAAGACCACGGGCTCCCGTATCACGTTCAATCGCTCTTGCTGCAATCGCACGAAGTGCATCGGCTTCAAATTCAAGAGCAACTCCATCTAATTCAAAGAGTTTTACATACTGTTTTACAATTGCGCTCTTTGGTTCTGTTAAAATGCTTACTAATGCTTCTTCATCTAACTTATCCAAAGAAACAACAACTGGTACTCGTCCTACAAATTCAGGGATTAATCCGAATTTTACTAAATCCTGAGGGAGTACCTTCTTTAAGAGAGCATCTAAGTCTTTTTTGCTCTGCTGTTCAATCACTGCATTAAATCCTAAGGATTTTTTGCCGGTACGAGATTCAATGATCTTTTCTAAACCGTCAAATGCTCCACCACAGATAAATAAAATATTAGTTGTATCAATCTGGATGAATTCCTGATGTGGATGCTTTCTTCCACCCTGTGGTGGTACGGAAGCTACTGTTCCTTCTACAATCTTTAATAAAGCCTGCTGAACACCTTCACCGGATACATCACGTGTGATCGATGTGTTCTCGCCTTTTCTTGTAATCTTATCAATTTCATCAATGTAGATGATGCCGCGTTCTGCACGTTCGATGTCATAATCTGCTGCCTGAATGATCTTTAATAAGATATTCTCAACGTCTTCCCCAACGTAACCAGCTTCAGTAAGTGCAGTCGCATCTGCAATTGCAAATGGAACGTTCAAAATCTTTGCGAGTGTCTGTGCAAGTAATGTCTTACCGGAACCGGTTGGTCCAAGCATTAAGATATTACTCTTCTGTAATTCCACATCACTGTTCTCGTTGGCCATAATCTTCTTGTAGTGGTTGTATACAGCAACAGAAAGAACTTTCTTCGCTTCTTCCTGACCAATAACATACTGGTCCAAAAATGCTTTGATTTCTTTTGGTTTTAATAAATTGATGCCGTCACGATCATCATATGGCTCGAATTCATCCGCAATGATTTCTGTACACACTTCGATACACTCATCACAAATGTATACATTGTTCACGGATGGTCCGGCAATCAGCTTACGAACCTGATCCTTTGTTTTTCCACAGAAGGAACAACGAACTCTGCTTCTGTCATCTAATCTGCTTGCCATAAATTAAGCCCTCTTAGTAATGACACTGTCGATGATACCGTAAGCGACTGCTTCTTCGGCATCTAACCAGTTATCTCTTTCTGTATCTGCGCATACTTTTTCATATGGCTGACCAGTGTTTTCACTTAAAATTGTGTTTAATTTTTTCTTTGTCTTAATGATATGTCTTGTAACGATTTCCATATCAGTTGCCTGACCCTGAGCCCCGCCGGATGGCTGATGAATCATGATTTCTGCGTTAGGAAGAGCCATTCTCTTACCTTTTGTGCCACCAGCTAATAAGAATGCACCCATGGAAGCAGCCATAC
>JAZUED010000148.1:0-2793 GCA_045640005.1 Candidatus Fimousia sp. | reverse complement strand
TCTGTCAAATCCTACGTCTTGGCCAACCTGTTCCATCTGCTTAATCTGTGTATCTTTTCCCATAACAAATCCTCCTATTAATATTTATCTTCTTTTCTTTTTACATTTTAAAAATTTATATTATTTATCTATATTATATTCTTATTACTGTACTGCTTTTAGTACACTGGAACATTCGGATATTTCTTACGAAGTTCACGAAGTTTTTCAATACTGATGCTTTCTCCTTCGCGTCTTCCGCATCGTGGACAAACATCCCCGATGACTCCTGTATATCCGCAAACAGGATCTCGGTCAACCGGATGGTTAATGGAACCATAACCGATTCCCATCTCTTTCATATATCTGATTACTGCTTCAAATGCTTCCGGATTCTTGCATGTATCACCATCTAATTCAACGTAACTGATATGACCAGCATTTGTTAAAGCATGATATGGTGCTTCCTTCTGAATCTTTTCAAATGCTCGAATTGGATAGTAAACAGGAACATGGAAAGAGTTTGTATAATACTCTTTATCTGTAATTCCAGGAATGATTCCATAACGTTCTTTATCGATCTTAATAAATCTTCCACTTAAGCCTTCTGCTGGTGTAGCAAGAAGTGAGAAGTTTAATCCAGTCTTTTCAGACTCGTCATCCATACGCTTTCTCATATGTGTAATGATTTCAATTCCAAGATCCTGTGCCACCTGACTTTCCCCATGATGAACACCAAGTAATACTTTTAATGTTTCTGCAAGTCCGATAAATCCAACACTTAAAGTACCATGTTTTAATACTTCTGCAATGCTGTCTTCATAATCAAGATCATCAGAATCAATCCAAATGCCCTGACCCATTAAGAATGGATAGTTACGAACTGTCTTTGTGCACTGAATCTTAAATCTATGTAATAACTGGCGAACTACAAGATCAATTCTTTCATCTAAAATCTGATAGAAACGGTCGATGTTACCTTCTGCTTCTAAGGCGATTCTTGGAAGGTTAACAGATGTGAAACTTAAGTTTCCTCTTCCGCATGTAATTTCTTTTGTTGGATCGTAGTGATTTCCCATGACACGAGTACGGCATCCCATGTAGGAAATTTCTGTACGATAATCACCTTCTTTGTAATACTGAAGGTTAAATGGTGCATCAATAAAACTAAAGTTCGGGAATAATCTCTTCGCAGAAGTTTTTAATGCCATCTTATAAAGATCATAGTTTGGATCCTCTGGATTAAAGTTGATTCCTTCTTTTACTTTAAAAATCTGAACTGGGAAGATTGGTGTTTCCCCAAATCCAAGACCAGCGGATGTAGCGTCTAATAAAGTACGAATTACCATACGTGCTTCTAATGATGTGTCGGTTCCATAGTTAATAGATGAGAATGGAACCTGTGCACCTGCACGGGAATTCATTGTATTTAAATTGTGGATAAATGCTTCCATTGCCTGATAAGTTTCTCTCTCAGTCATGCGAAGAGCTTCTCTCTCACAATAAGGATGTGCTTCTAATAACTGTTCCTTCGTCACACCAATGATATCCATGTTTTCAATATCTTTAAGCATTGTTTCCCCATTGCCCATTGCAATCGGACAGGATAACTGCGCTTCATAGGTTCTTACGATTTCATATGCCTGTTCATAAGTAAAGCCATGGCGGATCTGGAAATACTGGTTTAAAATATGACGATATTTCTTCGTATAGGTTTTACGAACACCATCTGCCATTGCATAATCAAAGTTTGGAACACTCTGTCCACCATGCATCTCATTCTGGTTTGCCTGAATAGCAATACAAGCAAGTGCAGAATAACTCTTGATGGAGTTTGGTTCACGTAAATTACCATGACCGGTAGAAAATCCGTCTTTAAAGAGCTTAATAAGATCGATCTGACAACAGGTTTCTGTAAGCATGTAGAAATCCTTGTCATGGATATGAATATCACCATTGATATGTGCTGCTGCAATATCTTTTGGAAGCACATAATTATCAATGAAATACTTAGATCCTTCGGAACCATACTTTAACATTGTTCCCATCGCTGTATCAGCATCAATGTTGGCATTCTCACGCTTGATATCTTCATCTTTCGCATAAGAATAAGTCAGTCTTTCATAGATTTCCATCAGGTCAGATTCTGTATTACGAATCTTTGTATGTTCTGCTCTATACAAGATGTAGGCTTTCGCTGTCTGTCCATATCCAAATCGAATCAATGTCTGTTCTACAATATCCTGAATTTCTTCTACACTACAGGTTTCTCCCTCAATAGCGTCACAGACCTTTTCCGTAAGAAATAACAAATCAGTGTTACTCATCTTTTCTGTCTGAACTGCCTGATTTGCTTTATTCATCGCATTTAAAATTTTAACAGAATCGAAAGTTACTATATCACCATTACGTTTTTGAATTTCTCTTATCAATGTAACTCTCCTCGTCTCTCTTACTAGAATTGTAAATTATATACATATTGTGTTTCATTTACACACCACCACAATATCTAGTGGTATTTTACGCTCATATTTTTTTCAATTCAAGTCTTGACAACACACTTTCTATTTATTTTTGATTCTTTTTTTGCATAAAAAAGGGCATATCTGAATTCATCAGACATGCCGTTTTAATCACGTCACTCAATTATAATCCGAGAGTCACACCAAGCACTGCCCCAATGGCAATGAAATAAAGCGGATGTGCTTTGTCGAATTTTTTGATTGCAGCAAAAGTTGCCACAAAGATCAAAATTGAAGGAATATTGAGAAAATGCTTCATATCCTTTCCCCAGTTTTCCATATGGAACATGGC
>JAZUED010000147.1:0-2045 GCA_045640005.1 Candidatus Fimousia sp. | reverse complement strand
CTGAAATCCAGACTGATCCTTCAGATTCACGATGAGCTTTTAATTGAGGCAAAATTAGAAGAAGTAGATCAGGTAAAAACAATGTTAAAAGAAGAAATGATGAATGCAGCGAAGCTTTCTATTCCATTAGTGATTGATATGAGCACTGGGGAAAGCTGGTATGATGCAAAATAGATTATTTTTTGATACGGGGAAATTGATATGAAAGTATTAGGGATCACTGGTGGAGTAGGATCAGGCAAAAGTGTGGTTCTCTCTATTATGGAAGAAAAATTTAACACAAAAAATATTCTGACTGATTTAGTTGCCCATGATTTGATGCAGCCAGGCGAAAAAAGCTATATTGGTATTGTAGAAGCCTTTGGGGAAGGCATTTTAAATGAAGATAAAACAATTAACCGTAAAGCGCTTGGTGCAATCGTATTTGCGGATGAAGAAAAATTAAATCAGTTAAATGCGATTACGCATCCAAATGTAAAAGAAGAAGTAAAAAGACGTATCGCTAAGATTAAAGAAGAAGGCACAGCATCAGCAATCTGTTTAGAAGCAGCACTTTTGATTGAAACTGGCTATGAAGATGTCTATGATGAGCTTTGGTATATCTATGTAAATAAAGAAACTAGATATGAAAGACTGGCAGCAGGACGTGGTTATAGTCGTGAGCAGACCGATTCGATTATGAAAAATCAGCTGTCTGAAGAAGAATTTCGTGCTCATGTAGATGTGATTATTGATAATTCCTATACAGTGGAAGAAACTGAGGCACAAATTCGTAAGGTTTTTGGGTAGCATCATCGAAAAAGCTATGATATAATTGCTTTTAGTTGCTGTACGGATGAGTGTTTGTGAGAAAAGCATTTGTACGTGGCACAGAGAAAAGGAAAGATAGAATGAAACTTACAAGTATCGCCAGCGGAAGCAGTGGTAACTGCATCTATGTTGGCAGTGACAAAGCGAATATTTTGATTGATGCTGGAATTAGTGGGAAAAGAATTGAGAATGGATTGAAAGCATTATCTGTGGATCCGAAGGGAATCGATGGAATTTTAGTTACCCATGAGCATATTGATCACATTGCAGGACTTGGTGTTATGGCCAGACGTTATAAACTGCCATTATATATGACAGAAAAGACAGCCCAGGCGGTATTAAATACGAAGAGTGTCGGCAAGATCAATACAGATTTATTCCAGATCATCAAGCCAGACCAGCCTTTTAAAATCGGAGATTTATCCATTGATCCGACCAGAATCTGGCATGATGCAGCTGATCCTGTATGCTACTCCTTCGAACAAGGGGATGTGAAGGCATCCGTAGCAACAGATTTGGGTAATTATCATGAAGGAATTGTGGAAAAGGTGAAAGGGTCTGATATCTTATTTGTGGAAGCAAATCACGACATTGCGATGCTTGAAGTAGGACCATATCCTTACTATTTAAAACAAAGAATTCTTGGAAATCACGGGCATTTATCCAATGACCGCTCTGGAGAATTTTTGTGTGATGTCATTTCAGACAATACAAAGCATATTTTTCTGGGACATTTGTCTAAGGAGAATAATTTCCCTGAACTGGCATATGAGACAGTCAAATTAAGCCTGATGGAACATGGTCTTGATCCAAAGGCGAATCAGATACATTTAGCAGTGGCCAAAAGAGACGAAGTCAGTCATTTAGCCATTGTATAACAGGAGGACAAAATGAGCAAAACAGTAATCACAGTAGTAGGTAAAGACAGCGTTGGTATCATTGCAAAGGTATGTACATATCTTGCAGACAACAGCATTAATATTTTAGATATTTCACAGACAATCGTTGGTGGCTATTTCAACATGATGATGATTGTTGATACAAGCGCTTCTCAGAAAACAACTGGTGATATCACATCTGAATTAGGACAGATTGGTGAAGAAATCGGTGTTCTTATTCGTGCGCAGAACGAAGATATCTTCAATTCCATGCACAGAATTTAATGTGGAGGCCATAGATTTATGATTAATATTAATGAAGTAATCGAAACAAATAAGATGATCTCCGAGATGAAC
>JAZUED010000146.1:0-2438 GCA_045640005.1 Candidatus Fimousia sp. | reverse complement strand
CTAAAAATTATTAATAATATTTGAAATTGCAACGAGGCAAAATGAAGAATTTCCTTCATTTTTCCTTTTCTTTTTTTAAATGATTTAATTTTAATCTATTTTATTATTATAGCTATGGTTTGTGGGAAAATATGTTAATATTTTGAAAAAAATAGCATGATTCTTACGTGATAAAGTAAAAACGCGAAGTGAGGGAGTCACTTCGCGCTTTTGAGGGGAGTATAAATAATTAATAAGGGGTTATATAACATAAGAAGCTGAAAAATAAACTTCTTATGTCTTCATTGTATATTTTCTTGTAGTAAAATGCAATACTTTTTTCATGATTGATTGAAAAAAAGCCTTCTATTGACAGTGGATTAAGATGTAAGGTAAAATATTGTAACCTATGTTTTGATTTATAGATTAGGAGATTTTTTGATGAACAAACGCTTTAAATTAATTGCTCCATGCCATTTTGGACTGGAAGCAGTATTAAAAAGAGAGATTATAGATTTAGGGTATGAAATTGATCGTGTAGAAGACGGGCGAGTAACATTTATCGCGGATAGTGAAGGAGTGGCTCGTGCGAATATTTTCCTTCGCACAGCAGATCGTATTTTATTACAGGTAGGAGAACGCTTTAAAGCTTATACGTGGGATCAGCTTTTTGAAGGAATTAAAGCGTTACCTTGGGAAGAGTATTTACCTGAGGATGCAAGATTCTGGGTGACAAAAGCATCCACAACAAAGAGCAAATTATTTTCTGCACCAGACATTCAGTCCATTGCAAAAAAAGCCATGGTTGAACGTATGAAAACAAAGTACAGAAAACAGTGGTTTATGGAAGACGGGGCAGATTATCCGGTAAGAATCTTCTTATTAAAGGATGAAGTAACGGTTGGTCTTGATACTTCCGGTGTTCCACTTCACAAAAGAGGATATCGACAGCTTACAAGTAAAGCACCGCTTACTGAAACGTTAGCTGCAGCTCTTATTATGCTCACTCCTTGGAGAGCAGATCGAATTTTAGTAGATCCATTCTGTGGTAGTGGTACGATTCCAATCGAGGCTGCTATGATTGGTGCGAATATTGCACCAGGTATGAACAGATCTTTTACAGCCGAAGACTGGAAGAATCTCGTTCCGAAAAAAGACTGGTACTCAGCCATTGAAGAAGCGAATGATGTGATGCTTGACACGATCGAGATGGATATTCAGGGGTATGATATTGATGGTGCCATGATCAAGGCAGCAAGACAGAATGCCATCGATGCAGGGGTAGATCATCTTATTCATCTTCAGAGAAGAGAAGTAAAAGATTTAAGACATCCTAAGAAGTATGGATTTATTATTACAAACCCACCTTACGGTGAACGTTTGGAAGAAAAAGAAGCGCTTCCTGGACTGTATACCGAGATTGGCGAAGCATTTGACCGCTTAGACACATGGTCAAAATTTGTGATTACATCTTACGAAGATACAGAAAAATACATTGGAAAGAAAGCAAATAAGAATAGAAAAATTTACAATGGTATGCTGAAGACCTATTATTATCAGTTCTTAGGTCCTAAGCCACCGAGAAGAAAGAAATAGGGTATAGGAATGAATAAAATTATTTTTGCGACTGGAAATCAGAATAAGCTTCGCGAAATCAGAGAGATTTTTGCAGATTTCGACTGTGAAATCGTGTCTATGAAGGAAGCTGGAATTGATGTAGATGTAGAAGAGAATGGAAAAACATTTGAGGAGAATGCGTTAATTAAAGCTAAGGCAATCCATGAGTTGACT
This sequence comes from Candidatus Fimousia sp., assembly GCA_045640005.1. Classification (GTDB taxonomy): domain Bacteria; phylum Bacillota; class Clostridia; order Lachnospirales; family Lachnospiraceae; genus Fimousia. The sequence goes on along the minus strand of JAZUED010000146.1, from coordinate 668 downwards.
GGTGAACTGGTTATGGCAGATGACTCTGGTCTTGAAGTGGATTATCTTGATAAGGCACCAGGTGTAGAATCTGCACGCTGGATGGGACGCGATACTTCTTATGATGTGAAAAATCAGAAATTGATAGATCTTCTTGATGGTGTTCCTGATGAGAAGAGAACTGCAAGATTCGTTGCAGCCATTGCTGCAGTATTACCTGACGGCAGAGAATTTACTCTTCGTGGAACGATGGAAGGCCGTATTGCTTATAAAATCGCGGGAGCAAATGGTTTTGGATACGATCCAATCTTCTTCCTTCCTGAATATGGTTGCACATCTGCTGAGATTTCTCCAGAAGAAAAGAATGCAATTAGTCATAGGGGTAAAGGGTTACGTATGATGCGCAAATTATTAGAGGAGGAACTCTAATGAAGCGAGTTTTGGTGATCAGCGATACCCATGGAAGAAATGATGATATCGAAGGCGTTCTTGCACAGGTTGGAGAGGTAGATTATATCATTCACTGTGGTGATTTAGAGCGTGGGGAAGATTATGTTCGTTCACTGGCGAAATGTCCAATGACGATCGTGTCCGGCAACAACGATTATTATCTGGATCTACCTATGGATGCAGAAATTGAAATCGAAGGCATCAAAATCTGGATTGTCCATGGACATTATTATTATGTT
>JAZUED010000145.1:0-6810 GCA_045640005.1 Candidatus Fimousia sp. | reverse complement strand
GTACTTCCTATTTCTGAAAAATACATCGACTATGCTGAAACAGTTGCAAAAGAACTTAAGAAAAATGGCGTTTTAGTAACTGTTGATAACCGTTCTGAAAAGATTGGTTACAAGATCCGTGAAGCAAGAAAAGCTCGTCTTCCATACTGGGTAGTAGTTGGTGCTAAGGAAGAAGAAGAAGGCAATGTTGCTGTATCTTCCCGTTTCGCTGGCAATGAAGGCGTAAAACCGGTTGCTGATTTCGTAGATCAGATCTGCAAGGAAATCCGTACAAAAGAAATCCGTAAAGTAGAAGAAAAATAATTTATTATGACTTTATTAGCATATCAGGTGTTCGATGCGGTCATCAGAGAGCAGAGCTTTCTTAAGGCCGCCGAATCCTTAAACATTACTCCATCCGCAGTCAGCCATACCATTTCATCTATGGAAAAGGAACTAGGCTTTCCACTCTTTGTAAGAAGCAAACAGGGTGTCCATCTGACCGGATATGGAGAAAGCTTACGCCCTTATATCAACGGGGTTTTACAAAGTGAAGAGTCTCTTCGCGTCGCCATCGACCAGATGAACGGCTTGGAACGAGGCACCGTGAAGATTGGAACATTTAACAGCATCTGCACTACGATGGTGCCGGGATTGATCAAGTCTTTCCGTGAGCTTCATCCATTTATCGAGATTGAAGTGTTCCAGGGAACCTACGATGATGTGCGTCGCTGGATCAAGAATGGTACCGTAGATCTTGGATTTTTATCCATCTCCAGTGCAGGCGGCCTTCCAATCACTCCACTTTTTAAGGACCGACTGGTTTCCGTTATGCCAAAGGGCACCGACATCGGCAACAAGAATTTTATTCATATGGAAGAACTCCGCGGCCGCGGTTTCGTATCCCAGAGTGAAAGTACCGATGCCGACATTCAGAATCTTCTCAAGAAATACGGCGTGGAAGTACAGGCCCAGTGCCACGTGGTAGACGACCAGTCCACCATCGCCATGGTAGAAGCAGGACTAGGCGTATGTATCATGCCATCCCTCCTCATGTCCACCATGCGAAGCGACGTAGACGTCTACGACATCGAACCCGCAGAATATCGCGTCATCGGCATCTGCTCCAAAAACCAAGGGGCCATGAGCCCAGCCGTAAACAGCATGAGAGAACATATCCTCGCCACGATGCAGGAAGATATGTAATATAAATAATAAATAAAGGATGATTGCTTCACTTTGTAGTGTAGCAGTCATCCTTTTTGCGTCTTGCTTTCTACTTTTTCGGCTGCGAAGGTGTAGTGAGAGAGCAAGGATGAATGAGCTTTCTTCCACCATTTCTTGCCCACTCCTACCATATAGAAAACTCTTCATTTTGGCAGGGCAGTTTTGGGGCAAAAATTCCTACTGTTTGACAAAACCTCTCAGATGGCAGGAGAAAAAACACCCAAAATCCCCCTGCCAAATTCCAAATTTTTTAATTCAGTAGGACAGCACCCCAACGCCCCCAAATAAGCCTTAGAAACTTCCACAAATTCAATAGAATTTTATAAATTCCAACAACTCATTCAAACATACTTGTAATTCATATTCCATTGGCTATGTAGAATAGGGGGAGATGTGAGTTCATTTGAGAGAAAAAGCTAGAAAAACAAAAAGAGCGTATTCTTTGATGAGAAATGTCTTTTCGCCCATAGACCGCGTTAGCTGTCTATGATTGAAAAGACATTTTGAATAGTCAAAAAGAATACGCTCTTTTATCGTTTTTCAGTTTTTTCTCGAAGAAGGAACATCTCCCCCTACTCTACAATCCCGATGGAATATTCTATTCTACAATTCCAATAGAATAAGCATCACAGTGTGTTTCGCCTGCAGGCAGTAATCTTACGCCTCTCTTGTTTTCAAACACATCATCTTCTTCAGAAGTAGTAGCAGTTCCTGTCCATGGTTCGAGTGCCACGAAAGGTCCGTTGTTTGCGCTGCTCCAGATCTGGAAGAAGTTAAATCCTTCAAATTCTACTTTTACGCCTTCTGTCTTATCTTTGTGGCGAAGGATTGCCCATGTGGATTTTGGATATTCTAAGCATACTGCATCCTGATAGAATAAGTCATGACGCACTTCTAAGATGTTTGTGTTGTCAAAGTAGAGTGTACGTTCGCCAACGTCGCAGATTCCGTCATCGCGGATAGTTGGGCAGTTTGCATATTCTTCGCATTCCATTTCTACGATGTAATCTTCGAATGCTTCATCTTCATGGAATGGACAGAAGAATGCAGGATGTCCACCTACAAAGTAAGGAAATGTTTCGTCGCCTGTGTTGGTCACGATGTGATTTACCACTACTTTGTTGTCCACTGCTTCAAATTTCATCACTAATTTGAAATCCAGTGGGAACACTTCTCTTGTTGCATCATCGGAAACCAATTCCATGGTAACAGAGGATTCGGTCACTTCTGTTACGGTGAATTCACGTCTTCTTGCAAATCCATGTCTGCCAAGTTCGATTGGTTTGCCATTTGCAAGGGTTCCCTTGCCATCACGAAGGCATCCGCAAAGAGGGAACATCAGTGGAGCCTGGCCAGCCCAGTATGCAGGATCTGCCTGCCATAAATATTCTTTTCCCTTTAACATGACAGAAGTAAGTCCTGCCCCATTGGAGTCTACGGTTGCACTGAAATCGCCTGATTTGATTGTATACTTCATAATTCATACCTTTCTGTAAAATGTTTCTATCTCTTTTTTCCGTTCTATTACGCTATATTTCATTATACCACCGGATGACGGAACCTGAAAAGGGCTTAAAATCTATGGTTGCGTCCTTTTAAGAGAAATGTTATCATTAAATTCAGTGTGCGCATAAACACAAAAGGAGACAAAGAATATGAAGAAAGTAACCCTGTTCTTTTTCCTGCTCCTGATGGTGGTAACCATCCATGCAACACCCGTAGAAGCCAAAACCTACCTTAAGGCAAATGTTACAGCCAACACCAAAGACATCACCACCGACCCGGTAAAGCTGACCGTCAAAGTGACCTACCATAGCAAGAACATTTCCTATGTGAAGTATCTTGCCGGCTCACAGACCACAAGCAAGGTGAAAAGCTCCGGAAAAAAGCTGACCTATGACAAGAATAAAGATGAAGCAACCCTCAAGGTGACGGAGAACCAGACCTACACCTTTGTCATCAAAGATGTGAAGAATCACACCAAAAAGTTGACATACAAGGTGACCAATTACAGCAATCCAAAGTATCTGGATCAGTATAAGGCCGTCTGGTATCCATATTATACATACAAAAATGAATATTTAGACAAATATTCATCCGACAATACAGAAAAGAATTTCCGCACTTATTTTAAAGATGTGGTGAAGAAGTGCAAGGCACAGAACATGAATGTGATCATCGTACATGCAAGAGCATTTGGCGACGCATTCTATGATTCCGCCTATTTTCCAACCTCCGAGTTTATCGCAGGCAAGCAGGGCAAGGCATTGTCCTATGACCCGATGAAGGTGATGACCGAGGAAGCCCACAACCAGGGCCTGAAGATTGAGGCCTGGATCAATCCATATCGCGTGGCCATAAGCACCGACTACAGCAAACTTGCCAAGGACCATCCCGCAAGAATCTGGCACGAATCAGATTCCACAGAGGACCAGAGAAATGTTCTCGCCTACAAGGGCAAACTTTACTTCAATCCATCAAGCGAAGCGGTCAGAGACCTGATCATCAAGGGAGTGGTCGAACTTGTCAACAACTACGACGTGGATGCCATTCATATGGATGATTATTTTTATCCAACCTTCACCTCTTCAGACTACAGCATAGCATTTGACGCACCGGAGTACAAAGCCTCCAGCGAAAAAGTCGAAGGGAAAAGTATTGTCACCTATCGCCGCAATCAGGTAAATGTGCTCGTCAAAGACCTGCACACAGCGGTTCACCAGGCCAATCCTGATGTGTTGTTCGGCATCAGTCCGGCAGGAAATATTGATAACTTAACAAGCAAATATGCCTACTATGTAGACATCGAAAAGTGGACAAATTCCACAGAATATGTGGACTACATTGCCCCACAGATCTACTGGGCATTTCACCATAGCACAGCACCATTTGACAAGGTGCTGAAACGATGGAAGAGCATCACCGACCAGAAAAAGGTCGACTTATATATTGGACTGGCATCCTATCGTGTGGGAACCGGCCAGGGAAGCAACAGCAAAGAAAAAAGTGAATGGAAGAGCGCAGGCATCCTGAAAAAGATGATCCAGTATGGAAGAAAACAGGATGTGGACGGATTTGCCGTATTTGAATACGAAGATTTTTCAAGAAGCAAAGCAAAATCTGCCATCACCAACATGAGACTCGAATTACAGTAACAATCGGAGGAATACATGAGCAATATTAAAGAAGAAATTAAGAAGAGAAGAACATTTGCCATCATCTCTCATCCGGATGCTGGTAAAACAACTTTAACAGAAAAGTTTTTATTATATGGTGGAGCAATCAACACAGCCGGTTCCGTAAAGGGTAAGGCAAACTCTAAACATGCGGTATCTGACTGGATGGAAATCGAAAAACAGAGAGGTATTTCTGTTACATCCTCCGTTTTACAGTTTGAATATGATGATTACTGCATCAACATCCTTGATACACCAGGACATGAAGACTTCTCTGAAGATACCTATCGTACATTAATGGCAGCAGACTCTGCAGTAATGGTAATCGATGCTTCTAAGGGTGTAGAAAAACAGACCATCAAGTTATTCAAGGTTTGTACAATGCGTAACATCCCAATCTTCACTTTTATCAACAAGATGGACCGTGATGCAAATGATACCTTCGACTTGTTAGATGATATCGAAACGGTTCTTGGTATCGAAACTTGTCCAATCAACTGGCCAATCGGTTCAGGTAAAGAATTTAAGGGTGTTTATGAACGTGATGAAAAAGTGTTATCCGCGTTTGAAGCAGTATCCACAGGTGGTGCAAAAGCAGCTAAAAACACACGTGTAGACATTGAATCCGATGAAGCAATGGATATCATCGGTGAAGATGCATTTGAACAGCTGACAGAAGAAATTGAATTATTAGATGGTGCTGCACATCCATTTGACTTAGAAAAGATCCAGAATGGACAGTTAACACCGGTATTCTTTGGTTCAGCTCTTACAAACTTCGGCGTGGAAACATTCTTACAGCATTTCTTAAAGATGACATCAACACCGCTTCCACGAGTTTCTAAAGGGGAAGTAATCGTGCCGGAAGACAATAATTTCTCTGCATTTGTATTCAAGATTCAGGCAAACATGAATAAGGCTCATCGTGACCGAATTGCGTTCATGAGAATCTGTTCTGGTAAGTTTGAAGCTGGTATGGAAGTAAAACATATGCAGTCCGGTAAGAAGATGCGTCTGTCTCAGCCACAGCAGATCATGGCTCAGGATCGTAAGATTGTAGAAGAAGCATACGCAGGTGACATCATTGGTGTATTCGATCCAGGTGTATTCTCCATTGGTGATACAGTTTGTCTTCCTAGAGATGGATTTGTATATGAAGGTATCCCTACTTTCGCGCCAGAACATTTTGCAAGAATCGTACAGCTTGATACGATGAAGCGTAAGCAGTTTGTTAAGGGTGTTAACCAGATTGCCCAGGAAGGTGCGATTCAGATCTTCCAGGAACACGAAGCTGGTTATGCGGAAATCATCGTTGGGGTAGTTGGTACTCTTCAGTTTGATGTATTAAAATTCCGTCTGAAGAATGAATACAGCTGCGACATTCGTTTAGAACCGCTTCCATATGAATCCATTCGCTGGATCAGGGATACAGAAACTGACATGAGCAAGCTTAAGGGTGTTTCTGAGGTTAAGAAGGTTCGTGATATGAAAGGCAATCCATTACTCTTATTTAAGAATGAATGGAGTATTAATTTCGTATTAGATCGTAACGATGGATTAGAACTTGTTGAGTTTAGTAAAAACTAGTGCGGTGCATTTGCTTAAGAATGCGTTAGTCTGGTTTTGACGAAAATAAAAATATTATTGCAAAAATATATTGACACAGGTTGCGTAAGTGTGTTATTCTACTAAAGGTTGTGTAGACAACTTAGAACAAGAAAGAAGAGTATCCACTCTCACCTTAGCACGAGTAAGTGACTTGGGTTAATATTTAAGAAATGATACATTCATTATGCTTGAATTTGAAGTGGATAGTCTGACTATCCACTTTTTTATTTGATGGAGGTGCAAAACTATTAGCGATTTAATGATCAACGAGCAGATTCGTGACAAAGAGGTACGTGTTGTAACTGCTGATGGTAAACAGTTAGGAATCATGTCTGCAAGAGATGCAATGAAGCTTGCAAAAGAAGCAGAATTAGATTTAGTTAAGATTGCTCCAAAAGCAAAACCACCTGTTTGTAAGATTATCAATTATGGTAAGTACAAATACGAGATGACTCGTAGGGAAAAAGAAGCAAAGAAAAAGCAGAAGACAGTCGAAATCAAAGAGATTCGTCTTTCTCCAAACATTGATACCAATGACTTAAACACAAAGGTAAACAATGCAAGAAAGTTCCTTTCCAAAGGGAACAGAGTAAAAGTAACACTTCGTTTCAGAGGTCGTGAAATGGCTCATGTAAATTCAAGTAAAGTAATCCTTGATCAGTTTGCAGAACAGTTAAGCGACTGTGCAGTCGTTGATAAACCAGCAAAACTGGAAGGAAGAAATATGATCATGTTTTTAGGTGAAAAACGATAACAGAGTAGATACGGATACAAGGAGGAATATATCATGCCAAAATTAAAAACAAAAAGAGCTGCAGCA
>JAZUED010000144.1:0-21989 GCA_045640005.1 Candidatus Fimousia sp. | reverse complement strand
TGCCATTGGTAATGCTCTTGGATATGGTCAGTCCGTAACTGGAGGTTATATCTCCGCAGTGAATCGTGAAGTGGATCTTACGGATAAGACTATGACATTAATTCAGACTGATGCAGCAATCAATCCTGGTAACAGTGGTGGTGCATTACTTAACAGCTCCGGACAGCTTATTGGTATCAATACGGTAAAATTCTCCTCAGCAGAGGTTGAAGGAATGGGATATGCGATTCCAATCAATATTGCTTATCCAATCATTAAGGATTTGATCAACGAAGAAGCAATACCAGAGTCAAAACAGGCTTATATGGGTATTACCGGTACTGATATTACAGATGAAATGGCAGAAGCTTATGATATGCCAAAAGGAATCTACATTCGTGAAATCCAGAGTGGATCTCCAGCGATGAAGAGTGGTATGCAGGCAGGCGATATTTTAGTAGAGTTTGATGGAAAAACGGTAAATAATATGGAATCTCTTCAGGGAATGCTCTCTAAAAAGAAAGCCGGAACTACGGTGAAGGTGAAAGTAAAACGTCAGTCTCAAACAGGTGATTATAATGATCAGGTACTTTCCATTACATTAGGTGCTAAGAGCCAGGCACAGAACAGATAAATAAAAATACCAGGAGATCATTCATGCTAGCATTACAAATTGAAGATATAAAACAATTTATGATACAGCTTTTTTCGGAGAAAACCTTTGATGGTTTTCTCCTTTATGAAGCCAAGATCCATATGTCCGTTTCCTATGTGATCGATGGAAGTCTGAATCTTGACTTTTTTGACCAGGACGAAAAGGAATTATTAGAAAATCGAAGCTATGCAAGATGGGATGAACAAAAGCAGATGATTTTCTCCATGATTCGTGGCAAGAAGACACCGGCAGATATGCAGATTATTCTCATGCAGTCACCGAAGAATGTAGAATCTATGATTGTTTCTCATAATATTGCTTATCGTCCGGAGGATGTACGTGGACTTTTCTTAAACATCCGTTATAAGGATGGAAAGCTCATCTGTACAACAGGAGTTTCCTTAAAAACCTTTACCATGGATAAATCATTAGAGCATCTGTGGGAAGAGATGATCATGAAGTATTTTAAACAGAAGAAAATATTAAGTACGAAGATTAATTAATCATTAGCACTCTGGGAGGTAGAGTGCTAATTTTTTGTTGACTTTTCCAATGTTTGGTATTAATATATTCATTAGCAGAATCAGTGTTCTACTTATTATAGAATAAAATGAAAGAGTAAAAATAGAAGGAGGCATAAGCTATGGCAAATAAAAAAGGTAGTTTATCCATCAACAGTGAAAATATTTTCCCAATTATTAAGAAGTGGTTATATTCTGATCATGACATTTTCCTTCGTGAACTTGTATCTAATGCATGTGATGCAATCACAAAGCTTCGTAAATTAGATATGATTGGGGAATTTGAAGAACCAGAAGGCAATCAGTATAAGGTTGAAGTTATCGTAAGCCCTGAAACAAAGACAATTCAGGTTGTAGATAATGGTCTTGGTATGACTGCAGATGAAGTAGAAGAATACATCAACCAGATTGCATTTTCCGGTGCAACAGACTTTTTAGATAAGTACAAAGATAAGACGAATGAAGACCAGATCATCGGTCATTTTGGTCTTGGTTTCTACTCTGCATTTATGGTTGCAGACAAAGTGACAATCAAGACTCGTTCTTATAAAGAAGATGCAACACCGGTTTACTGGGAATGCGATGGTGGTACAGAATTTAGTATGGCGGATGGCGATAAGGAAGAACGCGGAACAGAAATTACATTATATCTTTCCGAAGACAGTGCTGAATTTGCCAACGAATACCGTGTAAGAGAAATCTTAAATAAATACTGTGCATTCATGCCGGAAGAAATCTACTTTACGAATGTAGATGCGGTTGAGCCGGAAATTGAAGAACCTGAAGTGAGTGAAGATGGTGAAGCAGAAGGAGAAACTGCAGAAAAAGCAGCTCCTGCACCAATCAATGATACCGTGCCTTTATGGGCAAAACATCCAAATGAATGCAGTGACGATGATTACAAAGAATTCTATCGCAAAGTATTTATGGATTTTAAGGAACCTTTATTCTGGATTCATCTCAACATGGATTATCCATTCAACTTAAAAGGTATCTTATATTTCCCACAGATTAACTACGAATACGAATCCATTGAAGGAACAATCAAATTATATAACAACCAGGTATTTATTGCTGACAACATTAAGGAAGTAATTCCAGAGTTTTTAATGCTCTTAAAAGGTGTGATTGACTGTCCGGATCTTCCGCTTAATGTTTCTCGAAGTGCTTTACAGAATGACGGATTTGTTAAGAAGATTTCTGACTACATCACAAAGAAAGTAGCAGATAAGCTTTCCGGAATGTGTAAAGTGGATAAAGAAAACTACGAAAAATACTGGGATGATATCAGCCCATTTATCAAATTCGGCTGCTTAAAAGATGAAAAATTCAATAAGAAGATGAAAAACTTTATCCTCTTTAAGAATTTAGAACAGAAATACGTAACTCTTCCAGAATACTTAGAAGTAGCGAAAGACCAGAATGAGAATACAGTATTCTATGTAACAGACGAAACTGTTCAGTCTCAGTACATCAACATGTTCAAAGAACAGAATATGGATGCTGTTTACTTAACACACAACATCGACAATGCATTTATCACACACCTTGAAGGTGCAAATCAGGATGTGAAATTCCTTCGTATCGATGCGAATGTTGCTGACAGCTTAAAAGAAGAAGCTGACGAAGAAGAAATCAAATCCATGACAGAAAAGCTTTCTGAAGTGTTCAAAAAGGCAGTTGGTATGGAAAATCTTCAGGTTGCTGTTGAAAAATTCAAGAATGCATCCGTATCTGCCATGATCACATTAAGTGAAGATGCAAGACGTATTCAGGAGATGATGAAGATGTACAACATGGAAGGCATGGATCCTGCAATGTTTGGTGCAACCGGAGGCGAAACTTTAGTATTGAATGGTAACAATAAGCTTGTTCAGTATGTACTCGAAAATCCAGAAGGCGAGCACAGTGAGCTCATCGCAGCACATATTTATGACCTTGCACAGCTTTCTAATAAGCCAATGGATGCAGAAAGTATGACAAAATTCATTGCAAGAAGTAATGAAATTCTTGGACTCTTAATTTAATAAAGTTATAAAACGAGTTAGTTAACGCTAATTTTTTCGTGTCAAGTTATAGACTTAACGTGATATTTATAAAAGACAGAGAGATTGTTCATTCATTCTCTCTGTCTTTTTTTGTGCATACAAATTGTTCTAAAATAAATACAATTATTTATAGAAAAGCCTTTATTTATGCGAAATGTTTAGTCGATTTAATAGTGATATCTGTGAATTCGAGTACTATAAAACGGACTGATAGAGGCAAGATGGTTAAAATAGTAACAATTGAAAAATGGCTTAAATAAGCCATTTTCTTAATAATAAATGGTTAATTTACTAACGATGTTTTTTGCTTGCAAGGATTGTATTTTTTTTAGAACAATATTATAATTACGTTAACACTCGAAAGGAGAAGTATTATGAGTAGATTATCAATTCAGACACCAGATCGTGCTCAGTTAGTAGTAGAAAGTCTTTATAAAGATGTAGAAAATCGTATCGCTGCCAGCCCACCTGGCTTATGCCCTATCGATATGTCACTTTCTTTCTTACGCTTATGCCATGCTCAGACATGTGGTAAATGCGTACCTTGCCGAGTTGGTCTTGGTCAGTTAGCAAACTTAATTGAAGATGTATTGGAAGGAAGAGCAACCTTAAATCACATCGACTTAATTGAAAAAACAGCAAAATCTATTGAAATGGCTGCAGACTGTGCAATCGGTTTTGAAGCAGCAAACATGGTATTAAAAGGGGTTCAGGGATTTAGAGAAGATTATATTGAACACATCACAAACGGAAGATGTATCGCTCAAATGTCCCTTCCAGTTCCATGTGTATCCTTATGTCCTGCACATGTTGATATTCCAGGTTACATTGCATTAGTAAAAGAAGGACGTTACGCTGATGCAGTTCGTTTGATCCGTAAGGACAATCCATTCCCAACAACATGCGCACACATTTGTGAACATCCATGTGAAGCTAGATGTCGTCGTAACATGAAAGACACATCCATCAACATTCGTGGTCTTAAGAAAGTAGCAACAGAAAATGCAGGTATCGTACCTCCACCAGAATGTGCTCCATCTACAGGCAAAAAAGTAGCCGTAATCGGTGGTGGTCCAGGTGGTCTTACATCCGCATATTACTTACAGTTAATGGGACATCAGGTTACTGTATACGAAATGCAGCCAAGACTTGGCGGTATGTTAATGTATGGTATTCCAAACTATCGTCTTCCAAAAGATAAATTACAGGAAGATATCGATGCAGTACTTGCAACTGGTGTAGAAGTAATTCATGGAAAGCGTATCGGAACAGACGTATCCATCGAAGAATTACAGCAGCAGTATGATGCAGTATTAGTAACAATCGGTGCGAATACAGACAGAAAACTTGGTATTGAAGGCGAAGACGCGAATGGTGTTATGTCTGCAGTACAGATGCTTCGTAACGTTGGTTACGGCAACAAGATGGATTACACAGGCAAGAAAGTATGTGTAATCGGTGGTGGTAACGTAGCAATGGATGCAGTTCGTACATCCATCCGTCTTGGTGCAGAAAAGACAAGCATCGTTTATCGTAGAAGAATGGCTGATATGACAGCTCTTCCAGCTGAAATTGAAGGCGCAATCGCTGAAGGTGCAGAATTAGTATCCTTAAAAGCACCTCTTAAGATTGAAAAAGATGAAGATAATAACGTAACAGGATTATGGGTACAGCCACAGATGATCAGCCTGATCAAAGGTGGCCGTGCAAGCGTAAAAGCTACATCTGAAGATCCTGTATTATTAGATTGCGATATCATTATCGTAGCAATCGGTCAGGCAATTGAGTCTGAACCATTTGCAAAATTTGGTCTCCCAGTAAGTCGTGGACGAATCCAGGCAGATGAAACTGCATCCTTCGAAGGTATGCCAGGTGTATTTGCCGGTGGTGACTGCGCAACAGGACCAGCAACCGTAATCCGTGCAATTCAGGCAGGTAAGGTAACAGCAGCAAATATTGATGAATATCTTGGATATCATCATACAATCAGCTGTGACGTTGAAATTCCATTAGCAGAATTAAATGACCGTCCACAGTGTGGTCGTGTAGAACTTCCAGAACGTGAAGCTTGTGAACGTAAGAAAGACTTTGAAGGCTGTGAAGGCTGCATGACAAAAGAAGAAGCATTCCAGGAAGCTTCTAAGTGCTTACGTTGTGACCACTTCGGTTACGGAATCTTTAAAGGAGGAAGGGAAACATTATGGTAAACATTACAATTAATCATCAAGCGATCTCTGTACCAGATGGTACAACAATCATGGAAGCAGCGAAATTAATTGGTATTGAAATTCCAAAACTTTGCTTCTTAAAAGATATCAACGAAATCGGTGCATGCCGCGTTTGTGTAGTTGAATTAGTAGGCAAGAGAAGATTAATCACTGCTTGTAACAACGAAGTAAAAGAAGGCATGGAAATCTTAACAAACAGCCCTAAGGTTCGTGAATCCAGAAAGAACACTGTTCAGTTACTTCTTTCTGAACATGACTTTAAGTGTGCTACCTGTGTTCGAAGCAAAAACTGTACATTACAGGATATTGCAAACAACTTAGGTTTAGTAGATCTTCCTTTCCAGCAGAAAGTAGTGAAAAAACCTTGGTCCCCTGAATTCCCACTTCAGAGAGATTCCTCTAAGTGTGTAAAATGTATGCGCTGCGTACAGATTTGTGAAAAGGTTCAGGGATTAAATATCTGGGACGTAGCCAATACAGGTTCCAGAACAGACGTTGACGTATCTTTAAACCGTAAGATTGAAGATGCAGACTGTGCATTATGTGGTCAGTGTATCACTCACTGTCCAGTAGGTGCATTAAGTGAACGTGACGATACAAGCAAAGCTTTCAAAGCATTTGCTGATCCAGATAAAGTAACTGTTGTTCAGATCGCTCCAGCTGTTCGTGCAGCATGGGGAGAATCTCTTGGATTATCCAGAGAAGAAGCAACCGTTGAAAAAATTATTACAGCTCTTCGTATGATGGGCGCTGATTATGTATTTGATACAGTATTTACAGCCGACCTCACAATCATGGAAGAAGGTAATGAATTCTTAAAGAGATTGACAGAAGGCGATCTTGACAAATATCCAATGTTCACATCCTGCTGTCCAGGATGGATCCGCTTCATCAAATCTCAGTACCCAGAAATGGTTCCACAGTTATCTACTGCAAAATCTCCACAGCAGATGTTTGGTGCAACAACCAAAACTTATTTCGCAGATAAGTTAGGAATTGACCCTGAAAAGATCTTCTGTATTTCCATCATGCCTTGCACCGCTAAGAAGGGCGAGAGAACAATGGAATTATACTACAAAGAATTTGCAGGAAATGACGTGGACTTAGTTCTCACAACAAGAGAACTTGATCGTATGATCAAGAGAGATTACATCAATCCTAAGACATTGACAGATGGCACATTTGATGATCCATTAAAAGTTGGAACAGGTGCAGGTGTAATCTTTGGTGCAACCGGTGGTGTTATGGAAGCAGCTCTTCGTTCTGCATACTACCTTGTAACAGGCAAGAATCCAAAAGCAGATGCATTTGCTAACGTACGTGGTATGGAAGGCTGGAAAGAAGCTACATTTGACATCAATGGAATCGAAGTAAAAGTAGCAGTAGTAAGTGGACTCGGTAATACAAGAAAACTTATGAATGCAATCAAACGAGGCGAAGTAAAATACCATTTCGTAGAAGTTATGGCCTGTCCAGGCGGCTGCGTAGGTGGTGGTGGACAGCCAATCCATGAAGGTCAGGAACTTGCAAATGTTCGTGGTGCGAACCTCTACTTCCTTGACCAGAATGCTCAGCTTCGTTTCTCTCATGAGAATCCATCCGTATTAAAAGCTTACGAAGAATACTTTGGAGAACCACTTTCTCACAAATCTCATAGCATCTTACATACAGATCATTTTGCATGGGATATGCCTCTGGCACCAAAAAGAAGATAGGAATTGATAATTGCTTATATAAAAATTTCCCCCAAAAGGCGGCTGATATGAAAATATCAGTCGTCGTTTTTTGTTGTTTTTTGTCATCTCTCAAAAAACTCTCAAAGTAACTAAATAATACCGTTAGATTACCTAATAAATGACATTAAAGTATGTATAATACATTAAACGCATGTGTTCGTGCATATATTAATGAATAAGGAGTTAAGGTAACAGTATGGGTACCGAAGGAATAATATGAAAATATTAGCGTTAGACGATGAAAAAGTAATGCTTAAATTACTTGTAAATTGTATTGTTGGAGCAAATCCGGAAGCAGATTTGTATCCATTTTCGAGTGTTACAGAAGCTGTTGATTTTGTAGAACAAAATCAAATAGATGTTGCATTTCTTGAAATAAAATTAAAAGGTGGCATGTCTGGTTTAGAGGTGGCTCAGAAATTTATGGATAAAAATCCTAAAATCAATATCATTTTTGTAACGTGCTCTTCTGAACATGGATTAGACGCAATGAAACTTCATGCCAGTGGTTATATCGAAAAACCAGTTACGGTGAATGCCGTTGTAGATGAGTTGAACAATCTTCGTTTTCCATTGCCAACAAAGTCAAAGAGAATTCGTTTTCAGTGTTTTGGGAATTTTGAAGTCTATGTGGATGAACAGCCTCTAACATTTTCAAATACTAAGACGAAAGAGCTTTTAGCATATTTGGTTGATCGAAGAGGGAGTATGTGTACAACGAGAGAAATCATGGGTGTTCTTTGGGAAGATGGAAAAACCCATGACTCATATTTTAAAAAGATCCGAAGAGATTTGATTCAGACATTGGAGGATCTACAGTGTCTGGATGTATTATTTATTCAAAGGGGTCGTCTTGCGATCAATGTAAAGATGGTTCATTGTGATTACTATGAATGGAGGAAAAAGGAACCAAAAGAGAATTATGTAGAGGAATATATGAGTCAGTATTCCTGGGGACAATACAGGACCGGATTTTAACTTATAAAAGAATTTTTAGGGAAATAAAACAAAATAGTAAAATACTGAAAATCGAATAAATGACACGAATGACCAGTTCACAAGATTGTGAGCTGGTTTTTTTATGTATTTAATAATTCGAGAGTGACCTAATGGTAACGATTAACGTCTATAAACGTGTCTGATTAAGGCCAAGGTGATAACTAATGCTTTTATAAAATGAAAAATGGAATAATTGGTTTACTATGCTTGAAAGGAAGGGGAAAGCTATGAATAGAGATTTAAGCAAATTAAAAAGAATAGAACTTCTCGAAATTATGAAAGAACAGGGTGCAGAAATTGAAAGATTAAAAGCAGATAATGAAGCGCTCAAAAGACAGTTAAATGATAAAACTCTTACCGTAAGTAACGCAGGATCTGTTGCAGAAGCTGCACTTCAGTTAAATGGTATTTTTGAAAGTGCACAGCAGGCTGCTGATCAGTACCTTTTCAATATTAGAGAACGTACAGAAAAACTTGACCAGGAATGTGATATCAGGGAAAGCGAAAGCAAAGAAAAAGCAGAAGCATTGATTGCTAGCAGCAAGGCGGAAGCTGACATCATTCTTTCTAGCAGTAAAGCAGAAGCAGAAAGAATTCTTACAAATGCAAAAGAAAGCAGTGCTGCTTTAGAAAGAGAAGCGAAGGAAAAAGCCACAGCTTACTGGGAAGAAGCCAACGCAAAATTACAGCAGGTTATCGATCTTCATGCATCATTAACAGGAATGTTTAACAGTAATAGATAGTTATGAAAAATCCATTTGAAAAGGTAAATATTAATTTCATAGGGAAAAATCGACACCCGAAAATGCAGATTCCATTGTACTGCCAGACCTTTCTTCCATAGAAGAAGAGTACAAGCAGGAAAAATATAAACAGACGTATCTGGCCACATTTCGAAATACGGTATTTACATTGATTGTTGTGGCAGCAATTGCTGTATTAGTCGCAGTTTTAGTTATGCCAATCCTTCAGATTTATGGAACGTCCATGACACCGACTTTAGAAGAAGGGGACATCGTTGTTTCTGTAAAAGGAAGTGATTTTAAGACAGGGGACGTAATGGCGTTTTACTACAACAATAAGATACTGGTAAAACGAGTAATTGCCAATTCTGGCCAGTGGGTAGATATCAGAGACGATGGAACGGTGCTTGTTGATGGGAAAGAGATAGATGAACCTTATATCTCTGAAAAAGCATTTGGAGAATGTGATATCAAACTTCCATATCAGGTGCCTGATTCAAGAATATTCGTTATGGGTGATCACCGAAGTGTATCGGTTGATTCCCGTACGCAGGCCGTCGGTTGTGTTGCCGAAGAGCAGATTGTCGGAAAAATCATATTCCGCGTCTGGCCACTGCCTAATTTCGGCAGGGTGAAATAAGTACGTATGCATTAGGTATGTATGGCAATCTGGTGCATACCTTTGTATAAATCGATACAAATTCTGGGGATGAGGAAATAGTAAAAGTGATGCTAGAGGAAGAATGCTCAAAATCAGGAGGAGTATCAAAAAATAATTTTTAAAACCTTATATTAAATAAGAAAGGGGAAACAATATGAAACACATGAAAAAATTAATCGTGGCTGTATTATCATTAGCAATGGTAATGGGCATGATGACAATTGCATCAGCAGCTGAAACTTACAAAATCACTGCTCCAGAAAATGGTCATACTTATGAAGCATACCAGATTTTTTCTGGTGATTTAGCTGATGGAAAACTCTCCAATATTGTTTGGGGTGATGGCGTGACTGATGCAGGTAAAACTGCAATTGGATCTGCAACTGAAAAGGCAGAAAGCTTAAAAACTGAAGAGGATGCTAAAGCATTTGCGACAGAAGTAGCATCTTATTTAACAAATGGTAAAGAAATCACTGCAAGTACTACATTTGCACCAGGTTATTATTTGATTAAAGACAAAGACGATTCTGTATCAGGAGATGATACTTATACAAGATATATCATCAAAGTTGTAAAAAATACAGAATTCTCTCCAAAAGGAGATAAGCCAACTGTAGAAAAGAAAGTAAAAGATATCAATGATTCTTCAGAAACAAAAAAATCTGATTGGATTGATACAGCTGACCATGATTTTGGTGACAAAGTAGATTTCCAGTTAACAGGTACACTTCCAAGTGACTATGCTGAATATGACACATATTACTATGAATTCCATGATACACTTTCTGCTGGCTTAACATATAATGGGGACGCAAAAGTATATGTTGTAAATGGAAACGAAAAAATAGAAATCACTTCTCAGGCAGATGTAACAGGAGCAATTGCAAATGTAAAAATTGCTGACTTAAAGAAAGTTACAGGCGTAACAATCGATGCTAGCAGCAAAATTGTTGTTGAATATACTGCTACATTAAATGAAAATGCCAAAATTGGAGCTGAAGGAAACCCTAACAAAGTCAAGCTTGAATACTCCAACAATCCAAATGAAAAAGGTGATGGAAACAAAAAACCTAGCACAGGTGAAACACCTGAAGATACAGTTATTGTTTTCACATATAAAACAGTTGTAAACAAAACAGATGAAAGTGGTCAGGCTCTTCCAGGCGCTGGATTCACATTATATAAGATGAATGCTACAACTGGTAAATATGAAGTAGTGGGTGAAGAAATTACAGGTGTTACTACTTTCGAATTCAAAGGTTTAGACGATGGTCAGTATAAATTAGTTGAAACAACAACTCCAGCTGGTTACAACACAATGAAAGATCAGGAATTCACAATTACAGCAACTCATACACAGGACCCTGCTACACTTGAATTAACATCTTTAAACGGTGATAAAGTTGCAGGTAGTGTGATTGAATTTACAGCTGACAGAGCAGCTGGCTCTTTAACAACAACTATTGTCAACCAATCCGGTGCTACTCTTCCAGAAACTGGTGGTATGGGTACAACAATGTTCTACCTTATCGGTGGAATCTTAGTAATCGGTGCTGGTCTTGTGTTAATTACAAGAAGACGCATGGATGCTTAATCTGTAAAGATTAGATTAGTCTTTATTAATTTTTTGAAATTATGAATAACTAAGTTTTCGGGGAAGGATATGCTTCCCCGGAAGCAATCCCAAAAGTAAGGAGAGAACAAATTGAAAAAAAGAATATCGACAACAGTGCTGGTAGTCATTTTTTTTATTGGACTAGCCTTGCTTTTATATCCAAGCTTGAGTGACTACTGGAATTCCTTCCACCAATCCAGAGCAATTGCCGGATACGCAGAAGCAGTTGCCAATATGGACAATGAAAAATATGAAAAAATGATGGATGAGGCAAGAGCCTATAACGAAAAAATGGCAGATCGCCCATTTAATCTGACGCTATCCAAAGAAGAAATCAAAGAATATGACAAAATGTTAGATGTTACCGGAACAGGTATCATGGGTTATGTTGAAGTGCCGAAAATAAAATGCTCCCTTCCAATTTATCATGGAACAGACGAGGGTGTACTTCAGATTGCCATTGGTCATATTGCTGGAACATCATTGCCAATTGGAGGTAGTAGTACTCATTGCGTATTATCCGGACATAGAGGTCTTCCATCTGCAAGACTATTTACAGACATCGATCAGTTGATCGTGGGAGATACATTCATGATCCGAACCTTAGATGAAACACTGACCTACGAAGTGGATCAGGTGTTGATTGTTCTTCCGAATGAATTAGAATCCCTGAAAATCGAACCTGGCGAAGATTTATGCACCCTGGTTACATGTACACCATACGGGGTAAACACGCACAGATTGCTGGTTCGTGGGCATAGAATTGCAACTACAAATAATGATATTCGTGTCACTGCTGATGCAATTCAGATTGAACCGATTATTGTTGCACCAATCGTTGCCGTTCCAATGCTGTTGTTACTATTAATATGGCTGCTGGTTTCGACCAGAAAGAGAAAATAAAAGGTGGTTCAAATGAAAAAGAGCAAAACATTAATCCTTTTTCTGATGGCTGCATTCTTGCTTCTTTCCGTGAGCACACCTTCTCATGCGGCAAATGTTCCTGACCTGAGTCGTCAGGGATCCATTACCGTTCATGTTAAGGACACTGAAAGCAAAGCAGCAGTTTCTGGCGGCAGTCTGACACTCTATCAGGTAGCTCTGGCAGAGACTGAAGATGGAAACTATTGCTTTCAATATACGGAAAGCTTTAAAGACTGCGAAATAGACTTAGGAGACCTTCAGTCTGAACGTCTCGCAGAAGAACTTGCAGATTATGTGAAATCACATAACATTGATCGATATGACATGATGCAGGTTTCAGATGGAAAGGTAGTCTTTAATAATCTGAAGTTGGGAGTGTATCTTGTAATGCAGGAAAAAGCAGCAGAGAAGTACTCCGCACTTGCACCATTTGTAATTTCAATTCCACTTTTAGATGGAGAATCCTATATCTATGATGTGGATGCTTCTCCAAAAGCTGGAACAGTTACAAAACATGAACCAACAACAGAAACACCGCCAACAACAGAAAGCACACCTCCAGAACGCCATTCTGGCGGGAAATTACCACAGACGGGACAGTTATGGTGGCCAGTGCCAATCTTAGCATTTGGCGGAATTATATTATTTGCATATGGATGGAAGAGAAGAAATGATGCATAAAAAAAGAAAAGGAACCATTTGCATGGTGATAGGGCTTTTGCTGATATTGGCTGCATTGGGACTGATTCTTTACAATCGATGGGACGCTGCTCGTGCACAAAAAGCATCAGAGGAGATTGTCTCAGACATAAAAGATCATATTGGCGAGTCGGATGACTATTATGGAGATATGCCGACTCTTGAGATTGATGGGAACATATACATCGGAATCCTGGATGTTCCATCATTAGACTTGTCTCTTCCGGTCATGCTGGACTGGGATTACGAAAAACTCAAAATCTCACCATGTCGATATGACGGATCCTATTACACTCATGACCTTGTCATCGCTGGGCATAATTACGCGAAACATTTTAGTCCACTCAAATGGATTGATATTGGAAGCGATGTGTATTTCACAAATGTGGAGGGCAAGATTTTTCGCTATCACGTAGATAACAGGGAAACACTAAAGCCAGACCAGGTTAAGGACATGGTCAAAAAGACGGACTGGGATCTGACTTTATTTACCTGTAATACAGGGGGGAGTAGCAGATGCACCATTCGTTGTACGCAGGAAATAAAGTAAAAATGAAACTCGAAAATCGTTCATTAAGAAGTGTGAACCCTCATAAGAAGGAGGAAGCATAAATGGAACACATTACCTCAGGAAGAGGCGAAAAATTTCTACAACGTTATAAAAAGTGGAAACGCTGGCAGAAAATCGTCAGTGTCATGGCCTGTATTGTGGTATTTTGTACTACATATGCATTAATCCTGCCTGCAATCACTATGACAAACCAGACACAGGTGCTGGAATGTGGTTTAGAAGTCCACAAACATACCAAGGATTGCTATGATAAGGACAAAAACCTGATATGCGGGGAAGCGGATTATGTGGTCCATGAGCACGACGAAAAGTGTAATGACGAAGAAGGCAAGCTCGTGTGTACTTTGCCAGAAGTCAAGTCTCACAAACACACTTCAGATTGTTATAAAAATGAAAAAACTTTAGTCTGCACCGAAAAAGAAAGCATAGGCCATCAGCATGATGATAAATGCTATTCTAAAGTGAAGGGCGATCTGACTTGCACGGATGAGGATGCAGAACATACACACACAGATGAATGCTACAAGTGGGAAGAAAAATTAACTTGTGGTATGAAGGATGGCGAAGGCGGGCATTCTCATTCCGCTGGCTGCTATCAAGAAGAACAGATTGTTACATGTGGTAAGCTTGAACTTCATGAACATGATAAACAAAAATGTTATGACAATGGCAAACTTACATGTGAAGAAACAGTACTTCTTGAACACAAACATGAAGATGCATGCTTTAAGACGGTAGATATTGAAGAACCAGAAGAAAAGGATGCAGAAGTAAATGAGGAAAAAACTGTTGCAAAAGAAGATGTTTCTGAAGAACAGAAAGAAACTGTTACAGAAGAAACTTCCAAAGATCAGGAGGAAGTTGCAACAGAAGAAAACGAGGAAAATACTAAGTTTGATGAAGATGATTTACCTGAAGGAAGCGTATTACCACAGGTAGAAACATCATCAAGTAAAAAAGTAAATGCAGGTGTGAATTTACTGGCAGAGGGTGACGAAACTGCCCCTAACTTAGCAAAAACCGCTCCTATTAATGTGAGTGGCTATATTGTTGCACAAGACAACTCTGGAAATAAGACACAACTGAAATATAAAGGCAAGGACGACACTGAATGGACGGTAGTGGGCAATGACACTACAATTCCAGGTGATGCGACACTTCACTTGGATGTTGTTTATGCAGGTGTAAATATTGAACAGTTGATTGCAGCAGGTGGACAGTTAATCTATGACGTCCCTGAATTTATGAGAAATCCTGTGGCACAGGGTGCTATCATGGATGGTAATACACAGGTAGGTACGATTGAAGTTCAGAATGGTAAAGCTGTGATTACATTTAATCAGTCCTTCCTTACTGAACAGAAAGAAAATGGTCAGACGCTTTTAGGTGGTACATTCTACATTGAATCCACTGTCGACATTTCCAATGTTACTGAAGAAAATCCAGAGCATCTTGTAATCGGTGGTGTTACCATTGATCTTAATTGGGAAGACGAGCTGATTGCAAAATACGGTGATGTTGAAATTGAAAAAGCAGATGCCGTTTATTCTGAGGATGAAGAAGGTCACCCTTATCTGACTTACACACTGACGGTAACTGCCGGTGCAGATGGATGCCCTAATATCAAGGTTGTGGATAAGTATAGCGAAAGTTCTAGACCTACGCAGAATGTTGAAGAATATGTTGGCGTAACTGGTACCAAGCAGAACATCACTGCTGTGTCGGATGTTACAGAAACAGGTGCACCTGATGGAAAGGGCGGATCTGTATATCTTGGAACAGTCACAACTGCAGATAACAAGACTACGATCACTGAAGCAGGGACAGGAGCAGCGAAACCGGGAACCATGATCTGGGATATTGGTAACATGGAACCAAACGAGGTTCGTACGCTGACTTACAAGGTTAAACTTAAGGATACCTACATTGGTGTGCAGAAGAAAGAGAATTTGCTTAATGCTGCTAATGTATATTCTGGCGAATATCCAAAGGACAGCGATCAAACTACCTTTGCACCGAAAGCAGGCATGAACGAACGTAAATCCTCTGCAGAACCTGTAAAAAATGCTGATGGAACCTATACCATCAAGTATACTGTTTGGGTAAAAGCGAATAACGACAATACTTATACCCTTACCAATGTTAAAATTGTTGACAGCTTGAATCATCCAAACAATCGCACAGAAGACAAATATTTGGATACATTGGAATACGATCCTGACTCTTTTGTTCTTCATAATGGAGGCAATGAGAACGCTCCTGCAATGAATAGCGCAAAAGATAGTCCTGTTTTCAATGAAGACAGTAAAGGATTTACATACTATGTTGGAGATATGGCTCCAGGTGAAGAAAGAACGCTTACTTATGAGATAACTGTTTCACCTGAATTTTTCATTGAAGCAGGTAACGATACTGGTATGATTCATAACCGTGCACTGATTTATCTGGATGACACCAGAGAAGATGTACAGAGTGGTCATATTCAGGCATTCAGTCATAATCGTGAGATGGTCCGCAAGCAATGGGATCGTAAGTTGAACGGCATCCGTGTTGGCACACAGACTGATGTAACCATGTCTGATGCTATCTATGAAATCCAAAATGGTAAACCTGCTAAGACAGGAGAGAACGGTTCCTTTACTGTTCCGGCAGATGCCTATGCTTATCAGGTTTATGTGAATGAAGCAGGAGACTGGGATGTATCCTCAGCATCCATGGTAGATACTCTTGGGAACCAGAGTATGAAATTCATTGGATATGTGAAGGTCGATGCCTTTGAAATATCAGATACAATACCACATGCAGGTAAGAATCCTACAAATGCAGAAGTGGAATCCTATTATGATGGAATAACTCCTGCGAAAACTGCATGGGTCAAGATTGATGATTTAAAATCCTTTGAGTTTAAACCATCTGAAATTGGTCTGGAGGGTCAGTATGCATATCGTCTTACCTATTATGCTATGCCTTTCTATCCAGAAAACTGGGATGGAACTCCTTTTATTGTTACAAACCAGTTCGGTTTATCGGGTGAAGTAGGAGTTGGTGGGCAGAAATATATACTAACCGGCATAGTGGCAGAAGGTGATGCAGTCATTACGACTGTCTCTGAGATGCATGCAGAAAAGCTCGGTTGGTACTATGATGCCGACTCTAATAAAGAAAACCACCAGAACGGTGCACTGTACTGGGTTATCAAGATTGATGCAGATACCTTGAAGCAGGGAACAATGCTGATTGACCAAACAAAGGATAGTAACAGTGCTTCTAACCCTGCACAAAAAGATAGACACCGAACTTATGACAATGCAACGGTTGGCATATATGAAGGAAACTTTGGAATGGGTGCGATAACTGATTACGAGAACATCGAGGCTGCTCTTGCAAGCGGAAAACTGACACAGTCATCTGCACCAATTGAAATTTACTGGGCTGAACAGGTGAACAGGGCGTTCGGATCAGGAGAAATATATGTTACCAAGGATTACACTGTCCCAAGTGGTAAAAGCATCTATCTTGTTTATACATCGACACCTGATCAGAAGCCGACCGATAAAACGCAGGTGTACAGATTTCAGAACTCGTTGTTCATAAATGACGGTACACAGGAAAGTCAAAATACTCCGGAAAGTGTGGCAGAAATTAATGTCAGCGGCAATGGTGGTATTGCAAAACAGGCAGGCAGTGTGTATACAGTAAAGGATGATGGAAGCTTTACACGTGATATTGCTGGCGGCGTCACTGGAACAGGTGGTCATTTTAGTACACAGGATATTAAAGATACTCATAATGGAAAATCCGTCCCTGGTACTTATGTAGACTGGACGATTCATGTCAATACAGATGGAAGTCTGGATGGACAGACAGTAGACATAACAGACTTTATTCCGGAAGGAATGGAGCTTTCCTTTATGAGAACATTTACGGTTCATGATGGTAACCGTGCCTATACAGTTGAAAATGAAAATCTGAGTGCTGAAGGATGGACAAAGCATCAGCTTACAGCATATTGTGCCGGTATCAGTGACAGAAACATGAAGAATATCTTCTACTCCAAGGACCAGCAGGCAAAATGGACGGTTCAAAACCTGAAAGGTGAAATCGTTTTCCAGATTGCATGCCGTGTGACTGATCCTGATGTGTTGCTTGGAAATGAAGAAAAAACATTTACCAATAACGTACAGTTAGATACAGAAGATGGATCCTTCATTGATAAAGATTCTGCTGATATTACTTTGACGAAACGTACAATGACAAAACAGGGTGCAAGCAATGCCGCTTCGAATGGTGGTCGCTATCCGTTTGTAATCTATGTTAATAGCTTGGGCGAAGATCTGGTTCAGGGCAGTGATAAGATTACTGTGGTAGACGAAATGAGCGAGTCTCTGAAGCTTGAGGTTTCCTCGATCGTTATCAAGAATACCAAAACCGATGAGGTGTTGCCATCTGATCAATATACTATAGCTACAGAAGGTCAGACATTGAAGATTACCATTCCGGATAATCTTCCTTTGGAAATCAAATATGATGCCATCGTTCAGGCAGCTCCTGGCCAGGCTGTTACCATTTCCAATAATGCTCACTGGGAAGGATATGAACCAGGTACACAGTCTTCAGTTGAAGTAAAAGATTTTAGCTACTCTGCAGGTGGAACGGTATCAACCTCTGATACACCATACCTCAAAATCGAAAAACGTAATCAGTACAATGCAAGCGAGATGTTGCAGGGTGCAAAATTCAAAGTTACAGAGGTTGAATTGAGTAATGGTAATTTTGTAGAAAAAACAAATGGCCAAGTATGGGATGATTTGGTAACAGGGAATGCTGGTACAATAACGGTTGGCCGTGAAGCTGGTAATCTGATGAAATGGAACACTATTTACAAAGTGGAAGAAGTAGAAGCTCCGGATGGATATGTTCTTGATGAAGCAGCGAGAACTCCACACTATTTTGTAGTAGCTAAGGAAGAAAATGGTACATATCCTGCTGTATTAGAAACATATAAAGCTGCAGGTGCAACCATTTATTATCAGAATGCAGAATATACCTATACCGCATATAACCATAAATATCAGGCAACTGTAGAAAAGAAATTCAAGGATGCCAACGGAAGGGATCAGTCAAAGCTAGATGGAGCATATCATTTCGCAATTTATCAGGTCGAAGGCGATAATGAAAGATTCATCGAAAAACAGACTTTGAACATTGGACAGGGAACTGATAATACTTCGGTGACTTTTAACAACCTTGAAGGTGATAAGACTTATCGAATCTATGAGTTAGATGATCATAATAATCCAGTGCAAAATAATGGTTTAGCTACGATCGATTCTAAACTCTTTGATGTAAGTTATAATAATGGTAATAATGTTAATTTTGAAAACAGTGATAACAGAACTGTAATAGTCACAAATGCTGTTCACTCTACAGAATTACCACAAACTGGTGGAATAGGAACAACCTTGTTCTATCTGTTTGGAGGATTATTCACTGTATTCGCTGGTGTTATGCTGATCACAAGACGTAGATTAGGATAAACCAGTAATTAAATTACGTTAAAAAGTATTTCTTTCTCATACTTTTTACCTTGAACCTGCAGGAACGATGAAGGTGAATAAGTTCCTGCGGGTTCTTTCTTTGTTGATAAAACTACTGGAATACAAAAGTCCTATGAAAAATGTTGTATTTATTGCAAAAGACCTATGAAAAATGTTGTATTTATTGCAAAAGTCCTATGAAAAATGTTATAATTCAAACAAAAGTCCTATGAGAAATGTTGTGGAGGCGGTTGAGAGCTATGAAAAGGGACATTATTTTTGAATTAAAGACATGGAAAGAGAATAAAAGAAGAAAACCATTATTGCTGACAGGAGTTCGCCAATGTGGAAAGACATACATTTTAAAACAGTTTGGCGAAGAAGAATTTTCTGATGTACTCTACATCAACTTTGAATCCAGTAGTAAGTACGCAGGGATATTTGAATATGATTTTGATGTGAATCGAATTGTGAAAGAACTGGAATTATTAGAAAATCGAAAGATTGAACCAGGTAAAACCTTGGTTATTTTTGATGAAATCCAAGAATGCCCAAAGGCAATTACCTCATTGAAGTATTTCTGTGAAAATATGAGAGAATTGCATGTAGTGTGTGCTGGATCTTTACTTGGAGTAGCATTAAAATCTGAAAACATCTCATTTCCGGTAGGTAAAGTGAATCGTATGCAGATGTATCCGATGACGTTTAAAGAATTTGTTCAGGCATGTGGCGAAGAACAGTATTTAGAATTGTTAGAAGGATGGTCTGTTGAACGAGAAATTCCTGATGTGTATTTTGAAAGACTGAAACGTCTGCTCAAGGAGTACTATGTGATCGGTGGTATGCCGGAAGTTGTTCAGGAGTGGATTGAATCTCATGATTTTAGTGTGGTAGAAGAAATTCAGGATGAAATTCTTGCTGGATATGCAGATGATTTTTCCAAACATGCACCGGTAAAAGAAATCGAAAAAATAAGAATGATTTGGGATTCAATACCGATTCAGCTGGCGAAAGAGAATAATAAATTTGTATTTTCTCACGTGAAAAAAGGGAAACGTGCCCATGAATTAGAAGCGGCTTTGCAATGGCTTAAAAATGCTGGCTTAATTACAATGTTAGAATTAGTTAGTGATGTTCAGGTTCCATTATCTGCAAATGCTGATTCTACGTATTTTAAGGTATATATGAGCGATGTCGGATTGTTATGCCGAAGATCAGGACTTACTTATGAAACCATTTTATTTGATGATGAACGATTTATAAATTACAAGGGTGCGCTCACAGAAAACTATGTGTTAAATGAATTGCGTACACAGTATGAAACTATATTTTTCTGGCGTTCTGGAAATACAGCAGAGGTAGATTTCATCTTAGAAGACAGGAATAAAGTCATCCCAATTGAAGTGAAGGCAGCTGATCGAACACAGGCAAAAAGCTATAAACAGTTTTGTAAAAAATATCAGCCTGAAGTTGGCATAAAAGCATCTTTGAAAAATATTGCTGTAAATGATTGTGAAGGAACGAAAACCTTCAGTTATCCGCTCTTCCTGTTATGGGATATGAAACGTCTTCACTGAATTGAAATGTGCGAAATCATTCATAAATTAACGGGAAAATAAACTTTTTAAAAATATTTATGAAGTGTTTTACAAATACTCCTTCATATTGTATAATAGAATTCGATTTGAAATCGGACACGAATATAAAATATATAGAAATATAAAAGGAGAATATAATTATGGATAAGATTAAGATGACTACTCCATTAGTTGAAATGGATGGAGACGAGATGACCAGAATCCTTTGGAAGTTTATCAAGGATGAATTATTAACACCATTTATCGACTTAAACACAGAATATTATGATTTAGGCTTAGAACACAGAAATGATACAGATGACAAAGTTACTGTAGAATCTGCAGAAGCTACTAAGAAGTATGGTGTAGCTGTTAAGTGTGCAACAATCACTCCTAACGCTGCGCGTATGACAGAATACAACTTAAAAGAAATGTACAAGAGCCCTAACGGTACAATCCGTGCAATCTTAGACGGAACAGTATTCAGAGCTCCAATTCAGGTAAAAGGAATCACTCCAAAAGTATCTTGCTGGGAAAAACCAATTACAATCGCTCGTCATGCATACGGTGATGTATACAAAGCTTCCGAAATGAAGATTCCTGGAGCTGGTAAAGTAGAATTAGTTTACACAGCAGAGGACGGAACAGAAGTAAGAGAATTAGTTCATAACTTCGCAGGTCCTGGTGTTGTTCAGGGTCAGCACAACTTGAATGATTCCATCGAAAGCTTTGCAAGAAGCTGTTTTGCATATGCAATCGATACAAAACAGGATTTATGGTTTGCTACAAAAGATACTATTTCTAAAAAGTATGACCACACATTCAAAGATATCTTCCAGGAAATCTTTGATGCAGAATACAAAGAAAAATTTGATGAATTAGGAATCGAATATTTCTACACATTAATCGATGATGCTGTAGCTCGTGTTATGAGAGCAGAAGGTGGATTCATCTGGGCTTGTAAAAACTATGATGGAGACGTTATGTCCGACATGGTATCTTCTGCTTTCGGTTCATTAGCTATGATGACATCTGTATTGGTTTCTCCTAGTGGAGTTTATGAATACGAAGCAGCTCACGGTACAGTACAACGTCACTACTACAAACACTTAGCTGGTGAGGAAACTTCGACAAACTCAGTTGCAACAATCTTTGCATGGACTGGTGCTCTACGTAAACGTGGTGAATTAGATAACATTCCAGAACTTCAAGCTTTTGCCGATAAGTTGGAACAAGCTACTATTTCTACCATTGAGTCTGGTAAGATGACTAAAGATTTAGCATTAATCACAAGCTTAGAAAATGTAACAGTATTAAATTCAGCGGACTTCATTAAAGCAATCCGTGAAACATTAGATACATTATTATAAGAAATATGGGAACTGCGGTTCCCTTTTCTTTTTCATTTTTGTATAATGAATACGTATTAAGCGAAAGCTTTGATCCACGCAGGTTAGGGAAAATACATTCCCTAACCTTTTTTCTTTATCAGGAGG
>JAZUED010000143.1:0-14881 GCA_045640005.1 Candidatus Fimousia sp. | reverse complement strand
CTTTTGAAGTAAATTCCATGTGCTTGCCCCAGCTTCCATCCGTGGAAAGTGGACCAGTCCCGTCGATAAAAGCAAGTGCCGCTCCAATAGAAGTTACGGAACCACAAACACCCCAATGTCCACAGGCTGCACCTGGCATCTTAAGTCCCTGCTCCATCATCCATGCAAGTCCATTTTCTAAATCAATCTCTCCACCCGCATTCTTATATGCAGTTAAGATGCTTGCGCCGTCTAACACATGATGCTCCGGCCCATGAATCGCTACAAAGTCCTCTTTCGCAATCGTGTTAAATATTTCGATTGGGTTTGTACTTTTCGCATTTTTACATGCTTCAATAATTGCTCTTGCTTTCTTTTCCATCATATCACCATTCCTTTTTAATCCATTTTACAATAAACTCAGTCCAATGCCAATCATCCACATATAGGCTGCCGTCTTCGGCATCATCAGCATCCCCACCATCGGATGCTTCTTTCCCCACAACACAACTGGCATATAACAGCAAAAGCTGAT
Source organism: Candidatus Fimousia sp. (assembly GCA_045640005.1). Classification (GTDB taxonomy): domain Bacteria; phylum Bacillota; class Clostridia; order Lachnospirales; family Lachnospiraceae; genus Fimousia. The sequence goes on along the minus strand of JAZUED010000143.1, from coordinate 14,367 downwards.
TAAAATCGCAATGGCCATCGCATACATTTTTACATTGGCATATAACAAGATCATAATCAAGCCTACAACAACAAATGGTACGTTGCGATAGATTCCCCACTTTGGATTGCCTTCTTTTTTGAACCAGTTATTTTGTGGAAACAGGCATAAAATGATTCTTAAGAACGCGCATCCATATAGCGTTGCGAGTATGATGCCTGAAGTCATACTGTTCGGGAAAAGCGAGTCCCAAACCTGATACAGTAACAGGTAAAAGATGGTCATCGTAATGGATGAGATCATCAGTCCCAGCCCCGCCCAGAATTCATACCCGTCAAATGTTTCCTTGAAGGCGTTTATGATTCTTGGCACGAGGTGAAATGCATCCCCACCTGCAAGTACGAGGGTAAGAATTCCAAATAATTTAATATATTCTCGTCCTTCTACATGCGTTAGGAAAATCCACGCCGCGAAGATATCAAAAACTAAATAAATTATACAAAAAACAGCCTCCCCAATTTGAGGCATTCTAGATTTTTTCTTCATAATATTGCTCCAATCTTCCAATAGATTACGAAGACCTCCCAAGCATCTTGAGAGGTCCTTTTATTTTCTCTATTTTCTCAAATATCCATCCACATCGTAGATTACTTTATCTCCGATTTTGATTTTTCTTGCATATAAGAGTTTATCTGGCTGCTTTACTTTAACTTCATTTCCATCGAAATCTTTCATGGTAACAACTGCCATCACTTCTTTTGTTTCTTCGCATCCAAAATCCACATCTTCTTCAATGTCAAGCACTTCAAATGGCTTGCAGGCATCAACAAATGTCTGGAATAACTTTCTGCTGTTTTCATCATTTTCTAAACAACATTCCGGATGCCACTGAACTGCCCAGACAAATCTCTTTTCTGGATCATAAATAGCTTCAATCAGATCATCTGCTGTGATTGCCATAGGTGTAAGACCATATGCAGGTACATGAACTGCCTGATGATGATAACTGTTCACGGCAATTTTGTCTGTGCCAAGAAGTTTTGCAAGTGGTGTGTCTTCGATTAATCGTACTTTATGCCATGGCTGATCATACGGAACTGTCTGCTGATGGTTGATATCAGAACAAAACTGCATTGGAAGATCCTGATAAAGAGAACCACCCATAGCAACATTAATAAACTGAATACCTCGGCAAATACCAAAAATCGGTTTATTCTGTTTATATGCTTTCTTGAAAATTTTAGATTCAAGATGGTCAAGTGCCGGATAGCAATCAATCAGTTCAAGCATTGGCTTTTCATCATACATTTCCGGGGATACATCCTGTCCACCTGTAAATAAAATGCCATCGCACATATCTACTAACTGATCAATATCTTCCTGATCTTCCGTAAGTGGCATCATAAAAGGAAGTCCGCCTGCCTGAGAAATGCCTTCCATATATCCTGGCAACATCCAGATACTATCCTGTTCTACGTCTACTAAAGGTATAATTCCAATGACTGGTTTCATATTATCTACTCCGTTCTTACTTTCTTTTCATAATTTAACTATAGAAGATAAAGAAGTGAAAGTCAAATTATTATCGGTTTGAGTTGTTTTGAAAATCTACTATAAAACTTTAAGATATTTCTTCGCAAAGCAGTCTCCGAAAGATCAAATCACGACTTTTTTACTCGGCAAATTGCATCTCCAATTTCGTATATCAAAAAGAAGGGCTCTTGCCATACGAACAAGAGCCCCTCTTTTAGGAAACTGCACACATACAGTTTGTCTATATATGAATACTTCCCCATCGGTGTAGTAACACCCTGATTTACTAAGCAATACAGGAAGGAGTTTTCATCTCCTCTGGTTGTGTTATTAGTTGTGCTATCTTTCCTAACTTATGAGCTTAGTATAATCAAAGTGTTGTCCGTTTTTCCTACCAATGAGGGCTAAACTCACGCATAAATTGATATTGTAAAAGCTAGTTTTTCTAGAAGAATTGAAATTATAAATACAAAAATCATTTCCATGCTTCTAAGGTTTTATGATAGGCATAGGACGCATATATTGTTTTATAAAATTAGGCGTACTTGCTTTTTCCATAAAAGCTATGAATTTAGTACGCACCCCGAGAAAAATTAGTATTTGCGTACAATAAATACAACTTGTTAGGACGCGCATAATATTTTTAAATAAATCGCGTCCTGGAAAAATCATAAAACAAGTAAGTTTGGGGACGCACGAGCATGGTTGTTAATTATACGCGTCCATAGTCTAAGTACGCAATACGTGAAAAAGAGAAATACGCGTCCAAAATTTTGTAATTATGCCTTTTTTCCACGGACGCGTATTTCAAATAAGTCTTATACGCGTACAAGCAAAGCAAAAATCATGGACGCATTTAACTGATATCTTATAGATGCGTCCAATTTTAGGGAGATACAACAAAATTCCCAGTACGCATGTAGCAAGAATCTGCCATGCGCGTACCAAGATCTCTACCATTTCACCGCAAACCCATCGCCAGCTCACCTGCGACGCCAAAACTCCCCAACCCCCACAATTCCCCCAATCCTTCTAATCCTTCCAAAAACGAAAAAAAACGAAAAAAAAGGCCGCTCCTTTCGGAGCGGCCCAAAATAATTTCTATACCTCAAAAATCAAATCGCCATAACTTGGCATTGGCCAAGCTTTCTTATCTACTAACATTTCAATCGCATCTGCTGGTTTACGAACTTTCTTCATATTGGCAGCTACTACATCATGATAATATCTTGCTTTTTCCGGAATCTGATCTTCGCCATATTTTGCAGCATCTTTTACAGACTTTTCAAGTTCTACAGTTTCAAGATAGAGCTCTTTTAAGTTCTTTGTGATTGCTGCAAGTAATCTTTCCTGAACTGTTACATCCATGCCAACAGTTTTTAATGTGTTGATGGATTCTGCAAGACTTGTCTGGTAAGCCATAACAGCAGGAACGATATTCTTACGGGAAATATTAACCATAGCAAGTGCTTCGATGTTGATTACTTTAGAGTACTGTTCATACATGATTTCTGCACGGGAGAATAATTCGCCCTGTGTGTATACACCATGTTTTTCGAAAATTTCGATTGCTTTATCCTTTGTAAGTGCAGGAATTGCATCAACCATAGATCTTAAGTTTGGAAGACCACGTCTTTCTGCTTCCGCAACCCATTCATCAGAATATCCGTCACCGTTGAAGATGATTCTCTGATGTTCTCTAAATAACTGTTTTACGATGCGATGTGCTTCGTAGTGTGGATTTTCTGCTTTTTCAAGACGTTCTGCAATCTCAGATAATTCGTCTGCAACAATTGTATTTAAAATTACGTTAGGATCGGAAATAGACTGAGTAGATCCAACCATACGGAATTCAAATTTGTTACCAGTGAAGGCAAATGGTGATGTTCTGTTACGGTCTGTTGCATCCTTCTGGAATGCTGGAAGTGTATGAACACCAGTTGTAAGATGTTCTCCTTGCTTTGTACGTACTGCGGTACCAGTTAAGATTAACTGAGAAACTACATCCTGGAGCTGTTCTCCTAAGAAAATAGAGATAATTGCAGGAGGTGCTTCATGTGCGCCAAGACGAGAATCATTACCTGGACAGGAAGCAGAAACACGAAGTAAATCTGCATGCTTGTCAACTGCTGCAACAACTGCTGCAAGGAAAATTAAGAATTCTTCATTTTCATGAGGAGTTTTTCCAGGATTTAATAAGTTCACACCTGTATTTGTTACTAAAGACCAGTTGTCATGCTTACCAGAACCATTGATTCCGTCAAATGGTTTTTCGTGGAGTAAACATACAAGCCCCTGTTCCTGTGCCACTCTCTTCATTGTTTCCATGATGAGCTGGTTGTGATCTGTTGCAATATTACCGGAAGCATAGATTGGAGCTAACTCATGCTGTGCAGGAGCTACTTCGTTATGCTGTGTTTTTGCTAAAATGCCAAGCTTCCAAAGTTCAACATTAAGTGTTTCCATAAAACCAGCCACACGTTCTTTGATTGTACCAAAGTAGTGGTCATCTAATTCCTGACCTTTTGGAGGCATTGCGCCGAATAAAGTACGGCCTGTATAAATTAAGTCTTTTCTCTTTAAGAATTTTTCACGGTCGATTAAGAAATATTCCTGTTCTGCGCCGACGGATACGTCAACCTTTGTTACATTGTGATCGCCTAATGCACGAAGAACACGTACAGACTGTGTACTGATTGCCTGCATAGAACGAAGAAGTGGTGTCTTCTTATCTAATGCTTCTCCACGATAAGAACAAAACGCAGTTGGAATACAAAGAATGGTTGCATTCGGTGTTTCCTTGATAAATGCTGGAGATGTACAGTCCCATGCTGTATATCCTCGCGCTTCAAATGTTGCTCGAAGACCTCCAGATGGGAAGGAAGATGCATCAGGTTCGCCCTTGATTAACTCTTTGCCAGAGAATTCAAGAAGAACTTTTCCATTATCTGCCGGATTGATAAATGCATCGTGCTTTTCAGCTGTAATACCAGTCATAGGCTGGAACCAGTGTGTAAAATGAGTCGCACCTTTTTCAATGGCCCATTCCTTCATCTCATTTGCAACAACATCCGCAATGGCTGGATTTAATTCTGTGCCATCTTCGATGGTTTTTTTCAAATCTTTATAAACACTCTTAGGGAGACGAGATTTCATTGCCGCATCATTAAATACATTTGATCCAAAGATGCCAGCAACATCAACTTTCTTGCTCATAACTTTCATTCCTTTCAAAGTTTCAAATCATACTGTTTCATTCATTTTCATTATCACATTTCGTCTATAATTAACATTCTAAATTATTTTAATTATAGACTTCAATTAATAATCTATTTTCTCATATTTTGTTAAAATTTGAAAGTATTTTTTATAACAACAATCCCTACTTCTAGATGGTCGAAGCATCATCGTCAATGGTAAAACCATCAAAACATATAAAAAGGGAACATCTCTTTATATGGACGTTGTAACATTAAAGAACGGAACATCTTACCTTGACATTATCACTCGTTATAATGGTAAAAACACATGTGGTTTATATCAGGTTAAGAAGAATTCTTTAACTAAAAAAGTAGATTTCACTTCTTTGATGAACAAAAAGCTCTTAACAGGCAATGCATTTGTTGGAACAAAAACAAAATCTGACATCATGCAGGTATCTGGCGTAGAAGGCAACGACATTTACTTAACTGGTTCTATTTATACAAAGAGTCTTGGTCAGCTTAATGTAATGGAACTTAAGCTCATCAACAAAGATGGTAAATTCTCTACTTCTAAAGCTGAAATTCTTGCATATGCTTACAACAGCGCAGGCAATAACTGCAAATTCACAGCGAAAAAGAAGCTGACCATCTACAAAGAAGCTGGTTCTTCTAAAAAAGCATTTACTATTAAAACAGGTAAAAAGTTTACAATCGTAAAAGCAAAAATCATCAACAAAAACATTCACGTAAAAGTCTACTATAATGGAAAATACGGCTGGATCAAATTATCCACAAGCAGCAAAGCATTTGTTAAAACAAAAGCAGCTAACGTTAATCAGTAAACTTAATTATTCGCACAACAAAAGGGGCTTACAAAAAGCCCCTTTTTCATGCTTAAAATTTTTCGCCTAATCGCAAAATATACGAATCAAACCTTCTATTCTCCTTCCGGATCAAATTCTAATATATCGCCCGGCTGGCAGTTTAATGCTTCACATATCGCTTCTAATGTAGAAAATCTGACTGCATTCACCTTCCCATTTTTTAATTTGGAAAGATTGACATTGGAAACTCCGACCTTCTCAGACAATTCATTCAACGACATCTTGCGATCCGCCATCATGCGGTCTAATCGAACAACAATTTTACCCATCGAAATCACGCTTCCTTTCTCTTATACAGTATCATCAATTTCTTCCTGCAATGCTGCTCCGTATTCCATGATACGATAGACACACCAGAATGCAAGTCCGACTAATAAAGCAAGTCCAAAGCCTCTTATTAAAAGAGCTGCTACAGCAACAATGATGAATACTTTCTTAAGCATTCTCAGCACTTCCGGTGAAAATGGAGAGTCGCTTGCTAACACCTGTATAAATACTTTTTTGCATAATCCTAAAATGATGGAAACGATAAGACAAGATGCAGCAGCAAATCCAAGACACTCTCCGATAATCTGTCCATAATGTCCTCTCTTTGCGAGATGTTCTAAATCTGAAGTAAAGTAAATAAAGCCATTATTGTAATCGATATTAGAAACAGTAATGTTATCTTTGTAAGGTGCTAAGGCCAGATCAATCTTTGCGTGATTCATCAGACAGAAGACTGCACCTAATGCTGTCACAATGGCCAATACAATCATAATAATCTGCAATACCTTGATGATTTTTCTGGATGTTTCACAACTCTTTTTCACACGTTCTAACTTTTCTTTCTGTTCGTACATAGTATAACCTCCTTAATTTATGTTCTATGTTCTTTATTTTTATTTGCTTGTTTTGCATTTGTCGTTTGTCGTTTGTTGATTATACTATAGTACTTATTTTTAACTTTGTCAATAATATTTTATCGTTTAATATTAAATTATTATCGTATTTCACCACGCCGTGCTCAAGCATCGCGCGCCACCAGAAACGTCATATAACTGTCACTTTTTTGTAATATTTCTGTGTTACAATTATTACAGGAGGTGTAATAATATGACCAAATCGAGTATAAATAAAATGATCATTGGGATTTTTCTGTTGGCGATAATCGTTATTGTGACTTTATCATTTGATATGATATTACGCCAGAAATATAAGATGGACTGGAAGGAATGTGCGCAAAAAATTCGCCATGATGAGAGACTATATAAGCTTGGTATCGATGATGAAGTTCTTGCGGTGCTATCTCAAAAGGACTATCAGAATCTGAAACAGGCAGACCATATAGCTGTCAATGTAATAAACGAAATGACAAATCATGATATGAAAGGGGTCCAACTCGTTCATATTATGTATATCACAAATGAAGATGTTATTCGCGAAGAATCTGATCCAGAGTTTGGACTGCCAAATTATCAGAATATACTATACTTCCAAACAGATGATACTATATCACACCCAGGTTCAGAAGGTATCGATTTATTCATGACCAATGACACATTGGTCGGTGGTTTACAATATGGTAACTACAACAAGCATGGAAAAGTATTCTATGAAAATAATGGCAAGCAGTATGTAAGCAAACTAAATTCAATCAAAACCAAGGATATAATAGGTGAAAATCCAGATCTCGTATGGAACCACAACGAATATCATATTCAGGGAACATTTTCTTATCCTAACAAGAGCAAATCCTGCCGTGGTTACATTGCTTTTGAACAGCGTTATTATATGGAAACCGAGGAAGACTCTTATTTGGTCGGCCCATCAATAGACATCAGCTATATCCACCAGAAAAATATATGGGGTCTTCCTATTGTTTCCGCGATGAAATGGTTTAATAATAGTTGGTTTCCTGATAACAAGAGTGATTCTCGTTTCCAGATTTTCTCTGGTACATCCAGTTTTATGGATGGAAGTTGTATCGATGCAAAAGATACTTTAGAATCTCGAAACAATTATACATTCACAGAACTTACCGCTGGCACAACCACAGATTTCGGGGACTTAAAGGGCATCAAATTCTTTCATAACGATAAAGGGGAACTATCCTTTACTTATACCACGAACTTTGAAGGTTCTGCTCTTACCCAGACCATATCATGTGGCGTCAGCAATGAGACTATAGAAAAATCCTATATTCTTTTTTACAATAATTACTACTATATATTGGCAGTTACGAAAAATCAGACCGGCAAAGATCAGACAACTTTGATTGCCATTCGTGGTACCCACTCCATCGTTAATGAAGCGGTTCCTTATCGTGTGGAAATTGATGATAATTTTGAATATGAAGATGGTACTACACCAAAGTTGTTCATGAGTGATGAAAAAGGTGAACAGCACTGGGTGAAGATTAATAAGAATCATGAATTAGAGATTGAAAAGTAAAAAATGTATATGGAATACAGACAAAAGGCAGCCCGCGAATCGCGGACTGCCTTTTAAAAATGAAAATATATGAAATTGAAAAATTGAAGGCTACTGAAATTTTTCGAAGTCCTAAAATCCCCAAAATTCCAAAGAATTCTAAATTCCCAAAGAATTTTAAACTTCAAATAATAAATCACCATAGCTTGGTAATGGCCAAGCTTTCTTTTCTACTAACATTTCAAGTGCATCAGCTGGTTTTCTTACCTTAGCCATATTTTCGAATACGATATCGTGGAAGAATCTTGCCTGTGCTGGGATGTCAACTTCTAACTTGCCTGCTTCAGCGATGGATGCTTCTAATTCACCGATTGCAACAAAGAGTTCAGCAAGGTTTGCACTGATATCTTTTAATAAGGATTCCTGAACAGGTGTTGCGATTCCAGATGCGGCTTTGATTGTGTTGATGGATTCTGCAAGGCTTGTCTGGTAAGCAATCACTGCAGGAACGATGTTCTTACGAGCGATATTAACTGTTGCTAATGCTTCGATGTTGATTACTTTGCAGTACTGTTCAAACATGATTTCTGCACGGGATACTAATTCATCTTTTGTATATACACCGTGACGTTCAAATAATTCGATTGCGCCTGGTTTTACTAAAGAAGGAATTGCATCTACCATGGATTTTAAGTTTGGAAGTCCACGACGAGCTGCTTCTTCCACCCATTCATCGGAGTAACCGTTACCATTGAAGATAACTCTCTGATGTTTTGTTAATAAATCTTTTACGATTTCGTGAGCTAAGTAACCTGGATTATCAGATTTTTCTAACTGATCTGCGATTAATGCAAGTTCATCAGCAACGATTGTATTTAAGATTACGTTAGGGTCGGAGATGGACTGTGTAGAACCAACCATACGGAATTCGAATTTGTTACCTGTGAAGGCAAATGGTGATGTTCTGTTTCTGTCTGTTGCATCTTTTTCAAATGCTGGTAATGTATGTACACCTGTAGCGAGTGCAGAACCCTGTTTTGTTCTTGTAGCTTCCCCAACGGTTACTAACTGGTTTACAACATCCTGTAACTGTTCACCAAGGAAGATGGAGATGATCGCTGGTGGCGCTTCATTTGCTCCAAGACGGTGGTCGTTACCTGGTGTGGATGCAGATAAACGAAGTAAATCAGCATGTTTGTCAACTGCTGCAACGATTGCTGCAAGGAATACTAAGAACTGTTCATTTTCATGAGGTGTCTTACCAGGATCTAATAAGTTTTTACCTGTATTTGTTACGATGGACCAGTTGTTGTGTTTACCGGAACCATTGATGCCAGCAAATGGTTTTTCATGAAGTAAGCATACAAGACCTTTTCTGTCTGCTACTCTCTTCATAACTTCCATGATTAACTGGTTGTGGTCTGTAGCCACGTTATTAGAAGCATAAATTGGAGCTAACTCATGCTGTGCTGGAGCTACTTCGTTATGCTGTGTTTTTGCTGTGATACCTAACTTCCATAATTCGATGTTAAGGTCTTCCATGAAACCAGCGATTCTTTCTTTGATTGTGCCAAAGTAGTGATCATCTAATTCCTGACCTTTTGGAGGCATAGCACCGAATAATGTACGGCCTGTATAGATTAAGTCTTTTCTCTTTAAGTATTTTTCTTTATCTACTAAGAAATATTCCTGTTCTGGTCCAACAGATGTATCAACCTTTGTTACTGCCTTGTCACCTAAAGCGTTAAGAACTCGAACTGCCTGAATGTCAATTGCCTGCATGGAACGAAGGAGTGGAGTTTTCTTATCTAATGCTTCGCCTTTGTAAGAACAGAATGCTGTTGGAATGCAAAGGATTGTTGCATTTGGTGTTTCTTTGATGAATGCTGGAGATGTACAATCCCAAGCTGTATATCCACGAGCTTCAAATGTTGCACGAAGACCACCAGATGGGAAAGAGGATGCATCAGGTTCACCCTTGATTAATTCTTTTCCGGAGAATTCAAGTAATACTTTTCCGTCTCCTGTTGGGTTGATAAATGCATCGTGTTTTTCAGCTGTTACACCAGTCATTGGCTGGAACCAGTGTGTGAAATGTGTTGCGCCTTTTTCGATGGCCCATTCTTTCATTTCATTAGCAACTACATCTGCGATTGCAGGATTTAATTCTGTACCATTTTCAATTGTTTTCTTTAAGTCTTTGTATACACTCTTTGGAAGACGTGCTTTCATTACGCTGTCGTCAAATACGTTTGCGCCAAAGATTGCTGCTACATCGATTTTTTTACTCATAATATATACTTCCTTTCCTTTATTTCTCTAAAGTTGAACTGGAAATTTTGCTTAAAAAGCAAAAAAGAAGGCGCCTCCGAACGTGTAGGTAACTACACTTCGGGACGCCTTTGTCCGCATTGTCATATGTTCTTTCTTCGTCAGATTTTTAACTTTCGCTTAAAAAATGCATCCGACTGAAACAACTGATTCATACAATACAGCGATTGATTTGAAAAATCAACCCTTTTTATTTAAGTTTTAATAAAATTAAGTTTTCAAAATGAAGGAATTAATTTTTGAAACTTCACCAACAATCGATTTCCTACTTCCAGGAGCTTAAAGCATGAATCTTTTTGGCACCTTCATCATAGGAAACTTCAATTTGGTCACCCTTTTCGATGAACAGGACTGTCTCATCAGAAGCAACCTTTTCTTTATAAAGTTCACCGTCCTGATCCTTGATATAGATAAAGGAATCTCCATCCATTGTAATGTACTGGATGTCCTTAACGGTAATCTTTTTGGTATGTTCCGCCTTTTCTACGACTTCTTTTTCGTCTACAACCCCTTCTTCTGACATCATCTGGCGATAAGAAGCAAGGACTGCCTTCTGGGAAGTTCCAGTTGCTACGATGTTATATTTCTGAACGTTAACCATCGCATACATCTTAACTAACTGGCTCTTATCCTTTAATACCATAATATAAGTTGGCTGACTGTTAATATTAATCAGTGCCGGGAAGGATGCGGTATAACCAAGGTGCTGAACCTGACCTTCTGCTGCTTCCATGGCAGAGCTTTCATCACAGCCGACAACTGGATAATATTTCGCTTTTCCGGTACGCCCATTCATTAATACGAAAGCGATATTGGACTGGTCACCATTTACAGAAGTAACACCTGTATACATCCATACGTCACCATCCATAACACGATATCCATAATCATCCGTTGGCTGTTTACAACCCTTATTACCAATCACGCTATTGATAAATCCACCGGATAAAAGACCCTTCCAACGATATTTCTGAAGCATAAGTTCACCATCATAAGCATGGTCCACCCAGTTTGGAATGTCAGAAATCTTATAATATTTTGTGTCCCCGGTACAAGGATCACAGACAACAATCCCCTTGACGTCCTTGGCGCCAAATAATCCTGCATGGGCTTTTAATACTGGACAAACATAGAATGGATTGCCTTCTTCATCAATTTCAAAATAGTAACCATCAAATACTGCCGTTGGATAACGGAATCTTAAATGTCTTGGAAGATAATCTCCAAAATACCCAGATCTGGAATACTTAATCGCTTTTTTGAGTTTCACGTATTTTGCTTCATTTTCAAGTGGATCGACCATAACATATCCCGGAATACCATCCTTACGGTTATTGAACCATTTGAAAAAGCCGGCGTACTCAAGGGAAGAAACCTTCATCGGTGCGCCATTTAAGTCAAGCTGTGTATAGCGGTTACTAACCTCATACTGGCTGACTACATTTGATAAGGAACCAACGGCACGCTGACCAATAACAGCTGCACTTTCGGTGTCCATTAATGCGATATCCTTGATGTTATCGGTTTCTGCAATGTCTGTCACAAAATCCTGATCCTCAATCTTAAGTAAGCTTGCATATCTGCTTGCAGATAAAACCGGAGATGAAAAAATGCCTCCGACAATGACTACCACAACCACAATTCCGGCAAGAATCTCGAAAAACTTTGAAAGCTTTCCTTTTACACCGTGACGACTTTTGTGAATATTTCCAGTAATCAAAGATAAAATAGCTAAAATAACAATGATACTAAACCACATATACGTTGACATCGTTGTGATTGCCGGAATGGATACATAATAGTAAATTCCAAGTCCAATCAAGAAGATGATTCCAATAAAAAACGCAGCCCTTTTACTAACTGGCCTGCGTTCTTTTGGTTCTGTGTCAACAGTATATGCATTGTTTTTACGATTCTGGTATTCTCGATACAATTGCATGATCAAGTCTACCAAAGGACTACGATACATAAACTGTGTTACCTCCTAATTCTTTTGTGTTTTCTCCACTCTACTCTCTATATTAAATACTCGAGATTTTGGTGGATGGAACTTCTGTGCTTTGATTCTGCACATATGTGTTGTGCAGTTTTTGCATTTTAACACTTCGTTGGTCTGTTCAAAGAAGCGTTCAGGGAATTTTTTATAACGGTATTCCCATAACAAACCTAAAATTGCTGAAACAAGTACTAAGGATGCCGCAAATCTGCCTTCCGCAAATATAAATGGTGTCGTTGCCATTAAGGAGTCCCATTTAAAAATACGACAGGTTGTGCAGCAACGATTCTTCATCATAAAATACTGGAATGGACAGAAAAAGATGACACAAATCAAATCAGATAAGAAATAAAACATGGAAATCCATAATAAAATCGGTCTGGTAATAAGAATTCCTTTCTTATATAAAATGCCGATGATCAGATTGCCTAATACCCACACAAGAAGTACGATATATGCACCTTTGTTGGCATTCTCAATCTGTCGTTTGATCTGTTCTACCGTTTTCCCGGTCGGAACATAATTTCTTTTGTACTGTTTTTCACCACCGATATGAATATTGGTTCGTGGAAAGAATTCTAAAACGAGGCCAATCATAATATACACCCATAAAACATTCATCAGGGTGAATCCTTTTCCCAAGCCAAAATTCACTACAAAATCCAGATTATCCGGATTAACTACTAACTCATAAGTAGCAAAAATAAATACAACTGCTCTTGCAAGCATTCTGGCAAAATAAAATTCAAACATTTTTTTCTCCTTCTCAACTATTTTATTCTATCCTTATTAAATGAAAATTTCAATAACCATTTCTGAAATGCCCATGATAAATACGGGGTAATCTATAATTTTTCTCTATTTTTATATACTTATTATATTGACATTCGTTCAATATGATATATAATTATTTCTGTTGTGAGTTTAGTTTTGCTAAACTTAAAATATATTATTTTAAAACTTTTAATAAAAGTAAATCAAAAGTTTACAAGGATAAAACAGATGAAAATAGGATCAAAAATCAAACAGCTACGTATGGTCAATGGACTTACACAGAGTGAGCTTGCAGATCGTTCTGAACTCACGAAGGGATTTATCTCACAGGTAGAACGTGATCTTACTTCTCCTTCGATTGCTACGTTAGTCGATATTTTGCAGGCTTTAGGAACAAACTTGAATGAATTCTTCAGCGAGGATGAACCGGAACAGATTGTCTTTCACGACCCAGAATATTTCGAAAAGATCGATGAAGAATACCACAACAAATATGAATGGATCATCCCGAATGCTCAAAAAAACGAGATGGAGCCAATTCGCCTGACATTAGGACCTGGTGGCTCTACCATGCCTGACAATCCTCACGACGGACAGGAATTTGGTTATGTCATCTCCGGTTCTGTAACCATCACACTTGGCAAGCAGAAATATGTGGCGAAAAAAGGGGAATCCTTCTATTATACTGCGGATAAAACACATTTTTTATCTTCAAAGAATGGAGCAGTCATTATCTGGGTAAGTTCACCACCTAGTTTTTAAATAATTTTTATTGGAGTACATGATATGAAAAACAAACTGATTGAATTAAAAAACATTACAAAATCATTTGACCAGCAGGAGGTTCTTCACAACATTCAGCTCTACATCAGACCGAATGAATTCTTAACTCTTCTTGGTCCATCCGGTTGTGGGAAAACAACCATTCTTCGAATCATCGGTGGATTTGAAGAAGCAGATTCCGGGGAAGTCATCTTCGACGGCAAAGATATTGCCAAGCTTCCTCCATATAAAAGAGAGGTTAATACTGTATTTCAGAAATATGCATTATTCCCATTTATGAACGTATTTGATAACGTAGCATTTGGCTTAAATATCAAAAAAGTAAGCAAAGCTGAAACAAAGAAACGCGTGCTTGAAATGCTTAAATTAGTTGGACTTGAAGGCTTTGAAAAACGTAAGATCGACCAGTTATCCGGTGGTCAGCAGCAACGTGTAGCCATTGCCCGTGCTTTGGTAAATGAACCAAAAGTCT
>JAZUED010000142.1:0-4570 GCA_045640005.1 Candidatus Fimousia sp. | reverse complement strand
AGTGAATTATTTGCCGTTGCAGATGCCGGAGCACTGATGCCACCAAAGTCTACCTGGTTTGAACCTAAGCTTCGAAGCGGATTATTCATCCATCGTTTTGAACGCTAATTTTTATTATTATATTAATAGAAAAAATGCATTGACTGTTAGAATAAAAACTATAATTCTAACAGTCTTTTTTTTGTCAAACTTATAGCGAAATTTTATCATTTGTGTTAAAATGTAAACAGCAATTTTTAGTTGACAAAAAATAAAAGGATGGTGTAAACACAATGGCAAACAATGTAAATATCGACACAAAGTTTATCACATTACTTGGTGACCCATTAAGACAGTCTTTCGCAGCTCAGATGCAGAACGCTGGTTACGCTGATGCTGGCCTTAACATGTTATACTTCTACACAGAAGTTAACAACGAACATTTAGCAGACGTTGTTAATGGTCTTCGTTACATGAATTTCGCCGGATTCGCTGTAACAAAACCTAACAAAGTTAAAGTTCTTGAATATCTTGATGATTTAGATCCATTATGTGCTAAAATGGGTGCTTCCAACACAGTTAAGAAAACAGAAGACGGAAAATTAGTTGGTTACAACACAGACGGTATCGGTTTCGTTCGTTCTCTTGAAAGAGACGGTGGCGTTACAGTTTCTGACCACAAATATTTCTTAATCGGTGCTGGTGGAGCTGGTCGTGCTATGGCATGTGCATTAGCTTACTATGGCGCACAGAAAATCTACGTTATGGACTACTTTGCAGAATCCGCTCAGTCCTTAACAGATGATATCAACAACAACTTCGCACCAGTTGCTGAATACGTTGAATTCAACGATTTCTCTAAAGTATCTGATGCTTCCGTAGTTATGAACGCTTCTGGTATCGGTATGGGATCTCACATCGGTGAAAACCCAATGCCAAAAGAATTCTTCAACGCTGATACATTCTACTTTGATGCTTGCTACAACCCAGCTAAGACACAGTTCTTATTAGACGCTGAAGAAGTAGGCGGAACAATCCTTAACGGTTTAGGAATGTCCTTATATCAGGGTGCTGCTCAGATCGAAATCTGGTCCGGTATTGAACCACCAATCGACGCTATGAAGCAGAAATTAATGGATATCATCTCCAAATAATTTAATTTAGATTTTAAAGATATTGATTGGTATATTTTAATTAGGAATGAAGGAAAACAGCTGTCACGTGTGTGGCAGCTGTTTTACGTTGGTGGGGCTTTGCGGGCTGAGTGTGGAGGATCAGAAATATTATAGATTTTTCTTGTATTATTGCTTTTGGTATGCTAAAATATCCTTTGATTGACGTAAGAATTTAACAATTATTGTTTTTATAGATGTTATAGAAATAAAAGAACAGGAGGTAATAGTGATGGCAACACTTAAAACAGTTCTTACAGTAGTATTTATCATTGTATGCGTAGTCTTAACAGTGTTAGTTTTAATGCAGGAAGGAAAGGATGCAGGTCTTGGCGGAATGACAGGACAGGCTCAGTCTGGAACATATTGGAGTAAGAATAAGGGACGTTCTTCAAAAGCAAGAATTATTCAGGTAACAACAGCGTTAGCAGTGTTATTCTTTGTACTTGCATTAGTTCTTTGTTCAAAGTTATTCTAATTAAAATTTGCGATTAAAGCGGGCACTTCGTTAGGAAGTGCCCTTTTTTCATGTTTCACATTTTAAACTGATCGCTGTGAATTGGTACGCGCCAGGCGAAAAACAAGCATGCGCGTCCCAAAAAACTGACTTGCTAGGACGCATATAATATATTATAAAAAACTGCGTCCCGGTGAAAATGTGGATTTAGCAAAATTGAGAACGCATTTATTAAAAAAATATCATGTGCGTCCTAAGTTTATGGACGCGTATAGTAAAAAGCAACTTCCTGCGTCCTGAAATTTCTAATTTAACTAAAAACATTGGTACGCATATTTCGACAAATCAATATGTGCGTCCAAAAGTACAGTATAATAAGTACGCGTATAACAAGAAAAGATTAAGTGCGTACTAATTTCCAGAAAACAAGCCAAAATTCT
This sequence comes from Candidatus Fimousia sp., assembly GCA_045640005.1. Taxonomy (GTDB): domain Bacteria; phylum Bacillota; class Clostridia; order Lachnospirales; family Lachnospiraceae; genus Fimousia. The sequence continues at coordinate 2,522 of JAZUED010000142.1, read as the reverse complement.
AGTACGCGCATAACAAGAAAAGACTAAACGCGTACTCGGCGCGAGAGTTTCGCGAGCGAAACTCTATTCGATTTACATAAAACCTTATTTGAAAGGAGGAATTTAAAGTGAAGAAAAGACGTAATAAAAAAGATATGTATGATAGAAGAAAGAAGATCGTCCTTGATGTAATCATGGACGATGCATATAAACCATTAAAACTTCGTGAGTTTGCTTATCTTTTTCAGGTTTCCGGTAAGGAACGTGAAGAATTAGGGCAGATTTTGAATGAATTAGTTGCGGAAGGCAAGATTTCCGTAAATAATCGTGGAAAATATAAGAAACCGGAAGAGTTAGTGCTTACAGGAACATTTGAAAGCACGCAGAGAGGTTTTGGATTTGTAACAGTTGAGGGCGAACCGGAGGATTATTTTATTCCGGGGGACCAGACCTTAGATGCGATGCACCTTGACACTGTTCTTATGCAGGTGACCAACAAGGTGGCGTCAAATGGCCGTCGAAAAGAAGGGAAGATCATCAAGGTTGTCAAACGAGGGATGGATCAGATTGTCGGAACCTTCCAGAAGAACAAGACATTTGGCTTTGTTGTGCCGGATAATCAGAAATTCGGAAAAGATATCTTCCTGCCTGGCCCAGAATGCCGAAATTTAGTGGATGGACACAAAGTGGTTGTGAAAATCGTGGATTTTGGTGGAAAAGGCAAGAAGCCAGAAGGCAAGGTTGTGGAAATCTTAGGCCATGCAAATGATCCTCGAGTGGATATTTTATCTGTTGTGAAGTCTTATGATGTGCCTGTGGAATTTCCGAAAGAGGTTATGAATCAGGTGAAAAATATTGGAGATGAGATTGATCCTGCGGAAATTCCTGGACGTCTTGATCTTCGTGACTGGATGACCGTGACCATCGATGGCGAGGATGCGAAGGATCTTGATGATGCCATCACCCTCACAAAAAATGAGGATGGTTATCAGCTCGGCGTTCATATCGCGGACGTAAGCCACTATGTGACCGAAGGCTCCCCACTTGATCAGGAAGCCTTAAAGCGCGGCACAAGCATTTACCTCATTGACAGGGTAATTCCGATGCTTCCTCACAAGCTTAGCAACGGCATTTGCTCTCTGAATGCGGGGACAGATCGTCTGGCGCTTAGCTGCATCATGGACATCGATTTTGAAGGTAAGATTGTCGGTCATAAGATTGCGGAAACCGTTCTTCGCGTGGATGAGCGCATGAACTACTCCAATGTGGCAAGAATCGTGGATGCAAATGATCCTGTGCTGTGTGAGCGTTACGAAAAGCAGGTTCCAATGTTCTTCCTGATGAAAGAGCTTTCTGGAATTTTAAGAAAACGTCGCCACGAGCGAGGTTCCATTGATTTTGATTTTCCTGAATCCAAGCTTGTGTTGGATGAAGACGGCCGCCCGGTTGACATTTTCCCATATGATCGTAATTGCGCTACAAAATTTATCGAAGATTTCATGTTAGCGGCAAATGAAACAATCGCAGAGGATTATTTCTGGCAGGAGCTTCCGTTTGTATACCGTACACACGAAAGTCCGGATCCGGAAAAAATTCAGAAATTAGCATCCTTTATCCAGAATATGGGCTATTTCATGAAGAATATGGCGCGTGAAAATATTCATCCAAAGGAAATTCAGAAGTTACTTGGTAAGATTGAGGGAACACCGGAAGAAGCAATGATTTCAAGACTTGCTCTTCGTTCTATGAAGCAGGCGAAATATACAACAGAAAATATTGGACATTTTGGTCTTTCTGCAAGCTATTATTGTCATTTTACATCTCCAATCCGTCGTTATCCGGATTTACAGATTCATCGAATTATTAAGGAAAATCTCCATGGTAAGTTAGATCGTAAGAGAGTTGGACATTATGACAAGATTCTTGGAAGTGTTGCTGAGTCTTCTAGTAAGACAGAACGCCGCGCGGAAGAGATGGAGCGCGAAGTCATCAAGATGAAAAAGGTGGAATACATGGAACAGCACATTGGCGAAAGCTTTGTTGGTGTAATCTCCGGGCTTACGACCTGGGGCATCTATGTAGAACTGCCAAATACCATCGAAGGTATGATTCGTGTTGCAGATATGTGGGATGACTATTATAATTATGATGAAGCGCATTATCAGATGATCGGTCAGGAAACGGGCAGAGTATTTGAGCTCGGTATGGCTGTTCCGGTAAAGGTTGTTAAGACCGATAAGCTTCTTCGTACTATCGATTTTGTATTAGATGAAGAAGACGAAGAGTGGGAAATCTGGTAAGAGCATTTGCACTTAACAGCGTTTTGGAGCAGAATGTGCTTCTAACATAAAGTAGTGAGGTAATCTAGTTATGGCAAAACAAAAGGGTATGAAATTGATCGCCAACAACAAAAAGGCGCGTCATGATTATTTTATAGAAGAAACTTATGAGGCAGGGATTGCACTTCATGGAACTGAGGTGAAGTCTCTCCGCCTTGGACAGTGCAGCATTAAGGAAAGCTTTATCAGCATTGATAAAGGGGA
>JAZUED010000141.1:0-7611 GCA_045640005.1 Candidatus Fimousia sp. | reverse complement strand
CAAGGCATGCAGTAACGACAACCTGTACATCCAACCTTTTCTTTTTCACGGAAAATCTTTTTCACCTTTTCGATCAGTTCAAAATCAGATTCACTAAAGCATCCTGCTGCCGCTTTAGAAGCTACACGAATATTTTCCTTTACCATAGCCATAGAATTCATACCAGATAATACACAAGTTACTTCCGGCTGATTCCAAAGCCAGCGAAGACCCATTTCCGCAGGGGAATAAAGCTTTCCGCTTTTCTTAAGCTCTTCCTTAGCTTTTGTCGGAAGATTGACTAACTTTCCACCACGAAGAGGTTCCATAATAATCACTGGAATGCCTTTTTTTGCAGCCGCTTCAAGTCCACGACGACCAGCCTGACTGTGCTCATCCAGATAGTTGTACTGAATCTGACAGAAATCCCAGTCGTAAGCATTTAAAATCTTTAAGAACATATCCGTATCTCCGTGATAGGAGAAACCAATCTGCTTGATGCTTCCATCTTCTTTATGCTTCGCAATCCAGTCTTCGATGCCTAAGCTTTGTAAATGCTCCCATTCTGCATAATCCGTAAACATATGCATGAGATAAAAATCAATATAATCAGTTTTTAATCTGGAAAGCTCTTCCTGGAAGGTCTTTTCAATTCCTTCCGGTTTACGAATCATATACTGTGGGAGTTTTGTCGCAATATGCACTTTATCTCTCACATTGTTGTTGAATAAAATCTTTCCTAAAGTATCCTCACTGCCTGGATAAATATAGGCCGTGTCAAAATAGTTGATTCCAAGATCAATCGCAGCAAGTACTTCTTTTTCGGCTTTGTTATAATCGATGGAGTTTCCTTTTCTTGTAAAACGCATACATCCAAATCCAAGCTGGGAAATCTTGTTACCGTAACGGTCATTTCTGTAAATCATAATTCCTATCCTTTATAATATACAATATTTTTTCACAGATTCAAAAAATCTGATCATTATTTTTCTGCTAACTTCTGAACTTTCTTGATCACAATTAATATAGAAATCAGAAGAATAATACTAAATGGTAATGCTACCATAGCAACAGAGGTTCCTGCATAATATCCAAGTGCACCAGCAAGTACATAGCCGATTGCAGAACATGCAGCAGCAGTTAATGCATATGGAAGCTGTGTCGATACATGGTTTACATGATCAGAATGTGCTCCGGCAGACGCCATAATCGTTGTATCGGAAATTGGTGAGCAATGGTCCCCACAAACTGCACCAGATAAACATGCTGCGATAGAGATAACTAACATTTCATAAGTATCCCCACTTCCAAATACGTGGCACACAATCGGGATTAAGATAGCAAATGTACCCCAGCTTGTTCCTGTAGAGAATGCAAGGAACACAGCCACAACGAAAATAATTGCTGGCAGGAACATCTTCAAAGCTCCGGCAGAAGCTGCTACTAAATCATGTACGTAGAATTTTGCTCCAAGAAGTCCTGTCATACCGGAAAGTGTCCAAGCCAGTGTGAGGATCAAGATTGGAGCTACCATCGCTTTGAATCCTTCTGGAATACATTCCATGAATTCAGAGAAAGTTAATACGCCACGAGTCATATAAAATACAAAAGTAATGATCAAAGTAACCATACTTCCAAGAACGAGACCCTGTGAAGCATCTGCTCCGGCAAATGCATTTACAAAGCTTTCGCCACTGAAGAATCCACCAGTATAAACCATACCAATGATTGAGCAGATAATCAAAATCACAACAGGTAAAACAAGGTCAATTACCGCACCATTTGGATTTGCTTTTTCATCACTTTCATCGCCATATGGACGGGCTTCTGTTGTAAATAAATCCCCGTTTTTTGCATTTGCTTCATGGATCTTCATTGGACCATAATCTAACTTTGTTACAGTAATGAAAATAATCATCACTAAAGTTGTCAGTGCATATAAGTTATACGGAATCGTATGTAAGAACATCGCAAATCCATTGATATCAGAGCCTTCCGGTACGGAAGCTGTTACTGCTGCTGCCCATGATGAAACCGGTGCAATAATACATACAGGAGCTGCTGTTGCATCAATCAGATAAGCAAGCTTTGCACGGGAGATCTTCTGACGGTCTGTTACCGGTCGCATAACAGAACCTACTGTTAAACAGTTAAAATAGTCATCAACAAAGATCAGTACACCAAGTGCCATAGTTGCAAGCTGAACACCAACACGACTTGTGATATGTTCGGAAGCCCATTTTCCGAATGCAGCAGAACCGCCAACTTTGTTCATGAGTGCAACCATTACCCCAAGTACAACGAGGAAAATGATAATACCAACGTTCCAGCTGTCAGCAAGCTTCGTAACCATACCTCCACCATTTTCCGAATCGATGAAAAGCATGCTGTTAAGCATCAGCTCCAGGTTCCCATTTGCATAAAGAAGTGCCCCGGAGACAATCCCTACAAAGAGTGAAGAGTATACCTCTTTCGTAATAAGTGCCAGAATAATGGCCATAACCGGTGGCAGCAATGCCCCAATCGTTCCATAAACCTTTGGCTCATAGGTAGCTGTATCAACCGTACCTGGTGTATTTATAGAAATTCCTACAAATACTGCAACAATCGCGACGGCAACAACTAAAAATGCATAATTCTTTTTGTTTTTCATTTTGTTTCCCTCCAATTTTCATGTTCTATTAATTTAATCTTATTATAAAGGAAAACATAGAAAAAGGCCACTACCCACACGGTAATGACCTTGATTAATTCTATCTAATATTTCAAAAAATTGTACTCTTTTATAAATGCTTGTCTAAGCGCACCTTTGTTTCTTCCGCCCAGCTAAACTGTTCCATATATTCGCCCTGATACCATACGCTCTTTGGATCCTTGAGCCATTTATAATAATCACAGTCTACTTTATCAGTTTGAATATAAAGAGCACCGGTATTATTGATGACTACATCTTCACATCCATGTTCACGGAATACGTCCATTAAGTCCTTACGAAGATTTCGTACATAAGAAGCATGCTTATCATCTTCCCAAAGTGCTGTCATAATTGCTTTTGTATCACAGCTGGCACCCTTCTGATCAACAAGATATGCTAGCATCTCTTTTGTCTTTTTATATGAGAATTTTGGAACCATGCCATCGATATGAATGTCAAATCTTCCAAAACAAGTAATCTTTACTCTGGATTCAGATGGCACTTTGTTTCGAAGTGATTCCATCTCTTTTTTGATTTTTGCCAATGAAATCGGTTTTAACAAATATCCGCTTGCACGCATGTCAAATGCTTCTACCGCGTGTTCTGGATAAGCAGTTGTATAAATCAAGTCAATATCAGGATAAATATCCTGAAGTTTTTTTCCAAGGGAAATACCATCCACATCTGGCATCTGCACATCCAAAAAAGCTACATCTATTTTATTCTCTTTTGCAAATTCCCATGCTTTTGTAGAATCTGTAAAAGGATAAATCTCTAATTTTCTATCATATTCACGAATAAGATCCACCAGTAATTCCAGTGACATTCTTTCGTCTTCTACAGCAAGAATTTTCATATAACATCACCTCATCAACTAACTATTTTAACGCTATTATAATATTATCATAATTCGTTTAATTGTCCAAACAATAAATAACCTATGCACAAATCTCTACCTTTTTCACAAATTTATGCATGAATTTTTGACGAATCTGTGACTATTTTTGTGCATTTTGTGATATTTTTATCTATGTTCTCCCCTGTTTTGCTTTTTGCCTTCGACCATAATGCTTCCCCTGCCCTTTTTAGGTTTATAATCCGTTCATTCATAACAAACACACTCCACTTTGTTTGTTAGTAAACTATCGGAAAATTCAAAATTGTTATTGTCAGATTCATGAATTTTACATAGATATAAAGAATAAATAAATGGGTATTTATATGTTTTCATCTATGGTTTTTGTGGTATAATAAAGACAGTTCAAAGAGAAAAGAAAACACAACATTGACTATACTTTATCTTCTGCATTGGTTAAAGAATAATTAGTCAATATACATACAACACACTATGAAAAACGTCAGGTCTCTCTCCCTGACGTTTTTTGTTTGCATCATACGACAAAAAGGATCTCTTCTTTAGAAGAAATTCTTTTTTATATACCAGGAAATTGTATCACAATTTTCTGGTATATAAAAAATAGAGCCACTTGATTTTCCCAGGATCAAGTGGCTCATTAATTGTCAATCTGAAGTTTCATCTTATAACTCCTTTCTTCATATTAAATTTTCGGTAAATAGGTTATCTGTGTATTATTTCTGTTATATGGAGTGTAAAAAAGTTGTACTAAATAAGAGAGATCAAACGAAAAATAATAAATTTAAAAAGTTATGTTCCCATTGGATTGTTCCTCCTTGTTGTTTATGTCTTTATTATAATCGCACTTTTTATATTTGTCAACATATTTTTTCAGTTATTTTTACCTTATTAATTTATATTGTCTGAATATTATGTATTTATCACACAATTGTCAAGAACTTCCTAAAAACACAAGCCAGACGGATAGCAATCTTACACCAGTAGCCAAAAAGGACCTGGGGTCCTCGCCATCCCCAGATCCTTCAAAGAAACATCTATAACAATACTCCCTGTTTCTATCTATTACTGCAATCTATTGCTACTAATCTATTACTGCTGATCTTTTTCAGCACCATTTTCTACAATCTTTGCACCAAGCATGCCGGAAAGCAGACTCTTTAAGTCAATTCCCATGGACTGAGTCAGTCCTTCGGAAATCTGAGTTACATTGTTGATGAGATCGCTCTGAAGTTTTGCTGAATCTCCACCGTAGATATTGATCTTATCAACTTTTGCATACCCTTCTGCAACACCTGCTGCAATAGCTGGAAGCTGTTCAAAGTAAACCTTCAATGCCTGTAACTGCATATCCTGCTTAGCAGCATCGCCATAGGCTGCCATCGCTTCTGCTTTCTTCATAAGGCCTTCTGCCTCTGCTTCTGCTTTCGCCTTGATTGCTTCAGCTTCCGCAATACCTTTGGCTCTGGTTGCCTCTGCTTCTGCAAGACCAGCTGCTTTTACTGCTTCCGCTTCCTGTTCTTTTGCATATTTTTGAGCTTCTGCCAATGCTTTATTCGCCTGAGCTTTCTGCTCAGCTTCGAATTTTTCTGCCTCAGCCTTTTTCTGTCGTTCAAATAATTCTGCCTCGGATTGGCGTTGAATCTTATAAAGTTCAGCTTCTGCTCTCTGCTGCTGAGCATATTTTTCAGCTTCGGCTGTCTTTTTACCTTCTGCCTCTAAGGTACGTTCCTTGATGCTGACTTCACGTTCTTTTAATTCAATTTCCTTTTCCTGCTTTGCAAGATTAGCTTCCGCTTTTGTAATTTCTAAGGTTTTTCTCTGTTCTTCCTGCTTAATACCGTAAGCAGCTTCAGCTTCGGCTTTCGCAATATCAGCCTTACGTTTTAATTCAGACTGTTTAATTTCAAGATCTGTCTGTTTCTGAGCGATATCAAGATCAGCTGCAACTCGTGCATCGTTCTTTTCTTTATCTGCAACAGACTGGTTAATATCAACTTCCTTTTTCGCATTGGCTGCTGCCTTTGCTGCATCCTTGGAAATCTGCTGAATATTTTCTACACCAAGATTTTTAATTACACCTGCGTTATCAGCATAATTCTGAATGTTGAATGTAATTAGCTTAAGACCCATGTCAGTTAAGTTTGGAGTTACATTCTCAGTTACTTTTTCTGCAAATTCCTTTTTATCCCCTTCAATTAAGTCTTTTAACTTTGTCTGGGAAATGATTTCGCGGATGTTACCTTCTAATACTGGTGTTACAACAGCCACAATCTGTTCTGTTGTCCATCCCAAAAATCTGGAACAAGCTACGTTCATGTTGTCCGGATCGATACAAACATTGGCTACTGCATCAACCATGATATTGATCGCATCCTGAGTTGGAATCTCATCTCTTGATTTAAAGTCGATGGAAATATTTTCAAGAGACATGTAATCGACACGCTGTAAAATAGGAATCACGAAACAAGCTTTGCCGATTACCGTTTTGGATCCGCCAGGACCAGTTACTACCATGGCCAGACTAGGCTGCGCTTTTTTGTAACATGCATTTAAAATAAGAGCAACAAGTGCTACAACAATAATGACTGGAACTAAAACACCAATAATCTTAAACATATTCTTTCCTCCTGTAATTTGGTGATTGATTTTTATGGATTTATTATAGTCCCAGAATTGTCTCAAATATAGCTATGACAGGTGCCAAATAAGGGGGGCTAAATCGGTATTTCCGGCGAATTTGAATCATCAAATATTGCCACGCTGAGTATATTTAAAACCGAAAAAAGGCTGCGACGCTAAACTAGCATCGCAGCCTGATAAACTAAATCCAATTATTTCATATTGTACTTAGAGCTATTATACTCTTAAAGAATTTCTCTTATCGTTTTCCATTCTCCAGTCAATGCAGTATGTAAGGTAATCTACATATGCCTGGTTCTTACACATACCTTTACCTGCTACGTCAGAAATCTTAGCAACATCCATACCGTTACATAAGGTTGTCTTCATAACGATGTTAAGTGCAGGAACTTTTGTATCATTTGCAATATAAGTACCAATACCAAATGCAACCTTAGCTCTGCCGTCAAAGTACTTCTTGATCATAGTTGCTTTTTCAAAGTTTAAGCTATCACTGAAAAGTAAAGTCTTTGTCTTAGGATCGATTCCGAGATCTTCGTAATGAGCGATCATCTTATCGCCCCATTCTAATGGATCGCCACTGTCATGACGAACACCACTAAAGAGTGTTGCGTAAGTTAACTGGAAATCTTCTAAGAAGCAGTTTGTTGTGATACAGTCAGTAAGTGCAGTACCATTGAGGATACCATATTCACGAACCCATGCATCAAGTGCATACCAGTTAGAATAAGCAGGATTGTGTTTGTGATCACCCTGTCCAGCACACATAATCCATTCGTGAGCCATAGTACCTACTGGTGTAATGCCATATTTCTTTGCAAGATATACATTAGATGTACCAACAAAAATAGAGTTTTTAAGTTCAGGTGCATTCTTCTTTAATTCAGAAACAGCAAGATCCTGAGCTTCGCCGGAAAGACGACGTCTCATACCAAATTCAGAGAAAGCTGCAAGTTCAAATTCACCAGATTTAACTTTTTCAATTTTTGCATCTAAACGTTCTTTAAAACTTTCTATAAGTTCATCATAATCATATGCCATACGGAAATATACTTCATTTACAATAGCGAGTGTAGGAATTTCATACATGGAAGTATTAAGCCATGTACCTTTTGCTTCAATAGAAAGTCCACATTCTGCATCTGTTGTAATTTCAAAATCTTCATAACGTGGCTTCCATAATCTTAAGAAGTCACAGTAAGAACCCTTGATCCACTTAATGCTGTCAAGATATTCTAATTCTTCTTCTTTAAAACGAAGTTCAGAATACATCCAGATCTGGTGTTTGATTTCATCTACCATTTCCTGTGTAAAATGAACATCTTTGTTACGGCATTTAAATGTCCAAGTTGTTTTGTAATCGCTGTACTGATGATAAATTGCCTGTCCCATAGAGAACTTATAGGCATCTGTTTCAAGT